>WTCC01000066.1 GCA_013138755.1 Gammaproteobacteria bacterium | reverse complement strand
GAGATAGACATCTGAACCTTCTTTCTCGGCGAGCACTTTCAAATAAGGAGTAACTTTCATATCGACAGCCTGAGGATATTGGTGAAATAGTGTTACTCAGTATAGACACTGAAAAGTGATATTTTTAGCTTCCTCAAGTTTTTAGGTAAATATCATATTTTTTGATTAACCGATCATCAAAAACTCACTGTAAACAGAATTTCCGGATAGGTACTTGAACAATCGCCGAAATTACAATCGGTATATTCTTCATAGACAATACCGCCACCGATATAAACGCCACTTTTAGCTGAGAAATAAGCACCCGCACGATAACCAAAAGAATCCTGATCATCGAAATCATCAACAAATGTTCGACGATAAAACACACCAACATAAGGCTTGATAACTTTCGGCTGAGTGAAAACATACCTGATCTGCGGGCTAATTTTTGTGATGGAAGGGTCACCCGAGAACCAGTGTTGCAGGTCAATACCAAGTTCTAAACCATTGGTTATATAGTACCCAACACCAACACCCAAAATAATATAGTCATCATTAAACGAGCTTCCGGAACCGACAACAACACCGATACTGGTCGAATTTTTTGAAAATGCTGTACTGACACCACCCGTTCCGACACTGGCAGCACTCACCACGACCGAATAGCCGGATAGCACTGTTACAAAAAAACCAATAAATAACTTTTTCATCCTATCTGATCTCATTTTAAATCCTCTGCAATTAACCGCTTAATCGTGAAATGCAAATATTAACTTCTATTGCCATATAAATCACGATATAGGCCATCTTTATTTATCAGCTCATGATGGTGACCTTCATCGATAATCTTACCTGCATCGAACACCAGAACACGATCAGCCTGCTGCACTGCGCTTAATCTATGCGCAATAATTAACGTCGTTCTATTCTGCAAAAACTCATGCATCGCCTCATGCAACAGCGCTTCAGTTTCAGTGTCCAGCGACGAAGTTGCTTCATCTAGAATAACTACTTTCGGATCCGCCAGAATCATACGCGCAATCGCTAAGCGTTGACGCTGCCCACCGGATAAACGAATACCACTGCGACCAATAATGCTATCCAGCTGCTCTGGCATCTCATTCACCGTTTGACGCATCTGCGCTATATCCAATGCTTGCCAGATAGCATCGTCATCAACATCGCGACCGAGTGACAAGTTAGCTCTTACCGTATCATTAAACATAGCTGGCTGTTGCAACACCGTCGCCACATTTTCACGTACAACATCCAACCCAATCTGATCTAGATTGACCCCGTCAAAATATAACTCACCCGAATCAGCCGGGTATAAACCTAAGATAATCTGCACCAGTGTCGACTTACCACCACCACTCGCACCAACCAATGCGACCTTTTCACCTTCAGCTATCGATAAACTTACCCCATCTAAAACGGGCAGACCTTCACCATAGGAAAAACAAATATTTTCTACACTTAATCCAACGGTATGTTTATCAATAAATGGATTCTGATTATGTTGATACTCAGGTTCCTTCTGCATAGCCAGCAATTTATTTATCCGCTCCATCGCTGCGTTAGCACTGTAGTAACTGTACTGAATACCTAAAATCTCCTGTACTGGCCCCATCATAAACCAGAGATAAGCATAAACCGCAAACATCTCGCCAATACTTAAACCACTGAACAAAACCACGACCATACTCAGTCCACGGAAGAATTCAAAACCCATTAAAAAGATAAAAAACGACAAACGATTCGCTGCATCACTTTTCCAGCCAAAAGCGATCATATTATTTTTAAGCTGCTGCGCACGAGAAACCACACGTTCTAGATAATGACCTTCTCTATTACTGGCGCGTATCTGCTGAATTCCATCTAATGTTTCGATTAACGCCTGTTGAAATAATTCAAACGATACGTTTTCATTTCTCTTTAAGTTTTTTACGCGCTTACCCATCACCATAGTGAAATAGATGACCACTGGATTCATCAATAAGATAAACGTCGCTAACTGCCAATGCATCCAGAGTAGAACACCGGCAACTCCGATAACCGTTAACACCGCAACGATAAACTTACTCAAGGCAGACCCTAGAAAATCATCGATTACGGTAACATCAGTCACCAGATGAGATGTGATTGAACCCGAGCCAACAGACTCATATTCAGCCATAGAGACTTTCTGCAAATGTTGTAATAAACCCACACGGATACGATAGGTGACATCTTTTGCCACGCTGGTGAACTCTCTTGTTTGCCAGACAGCTAACAACAAAGCAACCAGTCTCAGCATCATAGACAACACCATGACAAAGGCGATGATACTAACGGGTGTTAACCATTCTTGAGGAAATATATCGGATAAAAGCGCAATCACCTTGCCTGGTTTATCCAGTAAAACTTCGTCGACTAACATCGGCATCAATAACGGCACAGGAACACTGATAGCCGCCGCTAAAAAAGCAATAATATTCGCTCGAATTAATGGTTTTTTGTGTTGTTTAACAATGGCAAAAATGCTCTGCCATGTATACCGGTCAGGTGTGCTTGATTGATTCTGATTCATTCTTGATACTTCATCTAACGACTAAAACAACTCTAATTATTTTTCTTTCAAAGCAAGTAACAATGCCTGCGTACCATTCTGACCCATGCCCATGTCACTTACCTTCTCATATAATGACTTGGCAAGCGACAAACCAGGTAAATTTAGCTCCATCATCTCAGACTCGCTCAAGGCGATACCTAAATCTTTAATAAAATGATCGACCATAAAACCCGGTGAGAAATCTTGTTTATTAATTCTGGGCGCAAGATTGTCTAATGACCAGCACCCTGCTGCGCCTCGTCGGATTGCAGCTACCAGCATTTCGCAATCCAGCCCTGCCTGCCTGGCATAAACCAAAGATTCACAAACACCGATCATAGTTCCCGCGACAACGATCTGATTACACATTTTTGTATGCTGACCACTGCCAGACTCACCCATTACCTGCACACTACCCAGGTTTTCAAATAAACCAGTCACACGCTTTAGAGTCTCACTGTCACCACCAGCCATAATAGATAAGCTGGCATTTTTAGCACCGATATCGCCACCAGAAACAGGTGCATCGATAACCTGCGCACCTCTCTCGGTGGCATACCGCATTATTTCCAGCGTAAGACTCGGTGCTGTCGTACCCATGTCAATAAAAATCTTATCAGTAATATCTGCTGCAAATAGGCCATTATCTGAATAGTAGATCTCTCGCACTTCCTGCTCTGAACCGACCATAGTAAAGATAACATCACATTGATTGCTGATATCGACTGGAGCATCACACCATTGCGCGCCATCATTTACTACACGGCTTGCTTTGTCTCTGGTACGAGTAAATACCGACATGGGATACCCTGCTACCATCAAGTGATGACACATTGGCTCACCCATCACACCTAAGCCAACCCACCCAAGTTTTGTGTTTTTTTGCATAGACCCATCCTGTAAACTACTACCATATTTTTACACGATTACGACACAACGTCCTTATGAATACACAAACATCTCAATCTCAACTTAAAGCTTTTATCTTTGATGTGGACGGAACCCTGTCAGATACTGAGCGCGATGGACATCGCGTAGCATTTAATCAGGCATTTGATGAGTACGGCATAGACTGGCACTGGAGCGTCGAAACCTACGGCGAATTACTCGCAGTAACCGGTGGCAAGGAACGCATGAAATTCTATGCCGAAAAATATCTCGATAAAAATGATATCCCCGAAGATCTTGAAAAAAAGATACCGGAGTTGCATGCAGCAAAGACCCGTCATTACACAGAGTTACTCTCCACTGGAGCAATACCGCTGAGGTCTGGTGTCGAACGGTTAATCACTGAAGCCCGCCAACGTGGTTACCGGCTGGCTATAGCCACCACGACTACTCCTGAAAATGTTACTGCTTTGCTAACACACACGCTAGGCGCTGAATCCATCGACTGGTTTGAAGTGATCGCTGCTGGCGATATCGTGCCCGCTAAAAAACCAGCACCTGACATTTACGATTACACCTTAAAAGCAATGAATCTATCGGCTGACGAATGCATCGCCTTTGAAGACTCATCCAATGGCATACAATCTTCCGTAGGTGCAAACTTAACAACCATCATCACTATTAATGATTACACTAAAGAACACGACTTTAGTGCAGCAGACATCGTACTAGACCAGATGGGAGAACCCGATCAGGCGTTCACCGTTATATCGGGCAACGCCGAAAACTCAACACATTTAAACTGCGACCTCGTAGAGCAACTACATCAACAAGCTCAAACACAGTAACCAAGACCGATAAATTTGTCCGACTTAACACTAATCGATTCAAACCTGATAGAAATACTGCTCTATATTCTTACCGGTGCCTTCGCCGGTTTTTCCGCCGGCCTGCTCGGCATTGGTGGCGGACTGATCATCGTACCGATTTTATATTTTATTTTTTCATCGCAGAGTTATGAACCACAGCATCTAATGCATATCGCACTCGCGACATCATTAGCGACAATTATCATCACATCAATTTCATCCACACTTGCACATCATAAAAAACGTGCCGTACTCTGGCCTACCGTATTAGTGTTAGCGCCAGGTATAGGCATTGGTGCCTGGCTAGGAGCCGGCTTTGCAACCCAACTTGATACAGCAACACTAAAACCCGTGTTTGGCGTATTTGAAATTTTCGTCGCACTATTGATGCTAGGCAATTATCAAAGCAAACAGCACGAGTCAGCTATCAAAAAAGCAAATGGATTTATCGGTGGCAGTATCATTGGCGGCATCTCATCGATAGTCGGTATCGGTGGCGGCACACTCACCGTACCTTTTTTGCATTGGCATAAAATAAACATCAAAAATGCTATAGCAACTTCCGCAGCTTGCGGCTTACCCATCGCAGTTTTTGCAACCGCATCTTACATATTCAACGGTTGGAATATCATCGACGATTCAGCTAATACAACAAAAACATTAGTTGGTTACGTGCACATGCAAGCTTTTACAGTAATAGCAATTAGCAGTTTTTTATTTGCACCTTTAGGTGCAAAACTAGCGCATTCGATTTCAGATGTTTTATTGAAGAAAGTATTTTCAATTTTTCTGTTACTGCTTGGTTTAAAAATGTTACTGGCATAATTAAAG
>WTCC01000205.1 GCA_013138755.1 Gammaproteobacteria bacterium | reverse complement strand
CCTACCGCGGACGTGGCGTTGGTTATCGGTGCGAATGATGTGGTCAATCCGGTCGCTCGCTCTAATCCGGATAGCCCGATATACGGTATGCCGATACTCGATGCCGATAAAGCGCAGAATGTGATAGTTATAAAAAGAGGTAAGGGGGCTGGTTTCTCCGGAATAGAAAACCACCTCTTCTACGCCGATAATACACAGATGTTATACGGCGATGGCCAAAAGGCTGTGGCAGAATTAATTGCCGGTATCAAACAGCTGTAAAGAAGATTTTAAAGACCCGTTTTATGCGGGTTTTTTTATGGGCTTACTATTTTGATTCATATGGGGTGGCGGGTAGATGGATGATTATTTTAAGGTGTGTTGTTTATTAGTTTGACTAAAAATAAAAATCAGAGTCACCATTGAATTGGTGCGAATAATAAGGAGTAATAAATGCGAACCATCATGGTTTTAAATGCAAAGGGCGGATGTGGTAAGAGTACGATTGCGACAAATTTAGCAAGTTACTATGCTGCCGAAATGGGACAAAATGTTGTTATAGCAGATTTTGATCCTCAGGGATCAAGTCTTGCATGGCTTGAAGAACGAGGTGAATATCGAGCGCCAATCAAAGGTATTGCTGCTCATAGCCAACCTCTACGCGTTCCTAAAGACACTGACGTCGTTATCATGGATGTGCCTGCCCGTGTTCATGGTAAAGAGCTGACGCAAATCTTGAGAAAAGTGGAAACTATTATCTTTCCAGTGTTGCCTTCACCTGTCGATATGCGTGCTGCGACTGGATTTATGGAAGAGGTTATGAAGAATAATCGTGTTATTAATAAAGAGATAAAGATTGGTGTGGTCGCTAACCGTGTCCGCGAAAACACATTGATCTACTTTGATCTGTTCAACTTTATCAAGAAGATGAAGCTGCCATATATAACAACTTTCCGTGATACACAAAATTATATCCATGCTGAAAAGCGTGGCGTTGGTATATTCGAAATGCCTCGTTCAATGGTTCATCAGGATCTGAAAAGTTGGGAACCATTAACCAGATGGTTGCGTAGCAAACGTAGCTTGCCTCAGGCTATAGCTTCTTAAGTTAATTAACCATATAACCTGAAAACGCAGAGAAAAGCTTAAAAAGTTTTCTCTGCGTTTTTGTCTGCCCTGTGAAAAAACATGTTTATTGCTGAAGACTTTTTACGATTTAAAGATATGTTCGTGTCGAAATTAAAAGACATGTTATCTGTTGATGAGTTAGGTGCATTTATTCTAGTGCTGGCGAATAGTCAGCAAGATGAAGATTTAAGTGCTGCATTTCAAAATGATATCAAAGTTATTTTTGATGCAATGAACGAAGACCTGTCTTCGCTAAGAGAAAAATCAACACGAGATGATATCGATGTTTTTGATCGATTGCGTGATATTAATCTGGATACGATACCCATATGGCAATATAAAACGATCGGCCACTGGGAGGTCGTATTTAATTCAATGCGGCAATTACGACCAGCGAGAGCGGCAACGCAAACCTTTACTTCTATCAGGCAAAGTTTTGATGAGACAAAGTTTCATTTCAATAAACCATTCTTAAAACCAGAGATTTTCTGGGAAGGTGAATATTTAAACCATAATTTGCGAGTGCTATATAACAAGTTCCCGTTTTCTGATTATCACCTGTTGATTGCGGTCTCACCAGAACAAAATTGTTCTCAATTATTAACACAAGATATACATCAGCTAATCTTTGAATTGACACAGAATGGTGCTGAGACATTTTCTGGTTTTGGTGTCGGGTTTAATAGTCTAGCTGCAGGTGCATCGGTCAATCATCTGCATTTCCAGGGTTTTGTCCGTGAGCGTTTATTGCCGATAGAAGTGGGTGGTTGGGCGCATAACGGCGGCGAGGCGGAATATCCAGTGACAGTCAATCGGTTTATCGATAGTGAGTCTTCATGGGCATATATAAATCAATTGACTGAACAAGATATAGCGTTTAATTGTTTGTATCGTGAAAATAGCTGTTACGTGATGCCGCGTAAATTTCAGGGAACGGTGGTTTTGCCAGACTGGGTGGAAGGTGCTGGCTGGTTGGATTTGGCTGGTGTGATGACGGTATCCAATAGTGAAATATTTGACGTCATAAGTGAGCAGCAAGTGACAGATGCTTTGAGTTTACTAAGAGTTTAATCTTCGGTAACGATATAACTGCCGCTATTGATATTGTCGATCGACCACTCACCGATACGGCAACGAATCAAACGCAATGTTGGGAAACCGGTAGCCGCAGTCATTCGCCTCACTTGTCGGTTACGGCCTTCAGAAATCCTTAATTCTAGCCACGAAGTCGGTATGTGCTTGCGTTTACGGATGGGCGGTACGCGTGGCCATAGTTCTTTCGGACAAGATATTTTTTTTGCTTTTGCTGGTTTGGTTACACCGTCTTTAAGTTTTACACCTTTTTTCAACTGGGAGATTGCGTCATCTGAAATTATCCCCTCGACTTGAGCCCAATAAGTTTTCTCCATCTTGTTTTTTGGGTCAGTTATCTTATGTTGGAGTGCCCCGTCATCGGTCAGTATTAATAGTCCTTCACTGTCTCGGTCGAGCCGCCCGGCAGCATAGATATTTTTTTGTGTAATAAAGTCCGCGAGTGTCTTTCGGCCTTGCTCATCAGTGAACTGGCACAGAACATCGAAGGGTTTGTTGAACAGCAAAATCATCGTGGAGTTTTGTAACTGGGGTAAGTGTTTAAACGGGTTGTAAATTGAGCCAGCGTTCCCGGCGTGCATTGGCTGCGCCAAGGTAATCGAATATTGCGTGCATGGCATCCTCATTTACACCAGACCATTTAATATCGTTTTTAGGGCCCTTGAATTCCGCATCCGTTACGATGGTCGTCAGTTGTTTGGTCATCGGCAGGATATGCTGATGTTGTTCGACCAGCATCTGGATCCGTTTTGAACCGCGAAATTTCATTTCAGAAATCTTGTGACTATTTTCTACTATGTGTTCAACACCAGGATATTTTTTCAGCAGGTTTGATGCCATCTTGTAACCGATGCCGGGAATACCAGGAATATTGTCTACCTTGTCGCCAGCAAGCGCCAACAAATCAGCAATTAATTCAGGTTTTACACCAAAGTTTTTCTCAACATCTTTGTAATGTAATATTTTATTGCGCGCATAGTCCCACCAGACATCGCCCGGTTTTAATAGTTGTGCAAGATCCTTGTCGGCGCTGAGGATGGTGATTTTAAATCCGTCAGCTCTTAATCGTGTTGCCAGTGTGCCGATAATGTCATCACCTTCAAATCGGTTGCTGGAAAAGTCTGCAATGCCGGCAGCACGACAAAAGTCGCGGCAATGTTTGAACTGGCTTTTTAGTTCAACTGGCGCCGGTGGGCGATTAGCTTTGTATTCTGGAAAAATTTCTCGTCGGTAAGAGTTCGTCTGTTTTGCATCAAAAGCACAGGCTATGTATTCGGGCTGCTCTAGCTCTAATAGTTCACGTAAAAATTCTGTGAAACCATAAATGGCATTGCTTGGGTTTCCGTCTCGATCGACGATCTCATCAGAATAAACGTGCCAGCCACGAAATATATAGATACTGCTGTCTACCAGGTACGCATGTTTTTTATTCTGAAGAGTCATCGAAAAGCATTCTACTCGGATGTATTTGAATGTGCACCAATATCAAGAATTGTATAAAAGTGTCGAAATTAGCAAAAGACGGTTATAAAGCAGTGGCTTAAGTGAGATTAGAGTCGTCGATTAATTTCTGGTAGTCAATATGGTGGGTTGAGAAACATAACTGTTTATAGCTATCTAGCTATATTACTTGTGAAAATACGCTATAAATATTGAAACTATCGTTGTAAAATTCACTCTCTAAGCAGATATTTTCTGAAAATTAATAAAACATGCCTGACAATATAAAAAAATCCGTTATCGAGTTATCAAAAAAGGGCAGTCGCCTGTTTCGTAGCGGGCAACTAGTAGAAGCTGAAAAGGCATATTTGGCCGCAAAAGCACTTGATGAAGAAAATCCGTATGTGCTTTCAGGTTTGGGTGACGTCTATCGAAAACTTTGTCGCTTTGAAGAATCGGGCGCGCAGTATGATGCAGTGCTGAAAAGTGATCCGTCTAATATCTTTGCCTTACGCGGTGCTGGTGATGCTCGTCGAGGTATGAAGCAGCCCTTACAGGCTATTCCATTCTGGTTGCGGTATCTCGAAATCAACAATAAAGACAGCCATGTCATGGTGCGTGTTGCTGATGCGTATCACAAGATGGCTGACACCGAAGCCGCTATTGATTTTTATGAGCAATCATTAGCCATCAAACCTTATGATCCGTTTGCCTTGCTGGGCCTGGGTAATGTTTATTATGCGGAGCATAATGACGAAAAAGCATTGATGTGTTTTGAGAAGCTGTTAGCAAAAAATACCTCACATAATGTGGTTCTCATGACCATGATCGGTAATATTTATCGTCGACGCAAAGAGTTTGATCGCGCCATGGATCATTATGAGAACGCGCTTGAGCTAGATCCAAAAAATAATTTTGCACTGTTCGGTATGGGCGATTGCTTTCGTGGTCAGTTGAATATGGAGAAAGCTGTGTACTGGTGGGGTAAGATTCTCGATCAGGAACCGGACAATCAGGCTCTCTGGACACGTGTCGGTGATGCGCTGGTCTCACTGAATCGTCTGGATGACGCTATCATCCATTACAAAGCCAGTTTGCGTGTCACTTATGATCTATTTGCCGTGCTCGGTCTTGCCAGAGTGGCGCAAAAACAGGGTGATCATGATAAAGCCTGTTACTACTGTGAGCAGGTGCTTGATCAAGATGGTGACAATGTTCGTGCTCTGGAAGAGATGGCAATTATCTGCGATGACTCGGGTTATGCTGAAAAAGCAAAGGAACTTCGCAGTCGCGTTAAATAATTAGGCTAGAAGCATGTCATATCTGGCTTTCGTTAGTGTTCTCATCGCTATTATTGGTCTGGCTTTTGCTGCTACCGGTATTCGCCGATTATTTCAGCGTCGTTTTTTAAAAGCAGTTGGTCTAGAGCTGTCAGGACTTGTTTTCATTCTGCTGGCGTCGTCATTTTTCCTGCTAGCATCTAATCTACATACCTACCAGCGCCTTACTTTTGAGCAGGAAGTTGCGGAAGTGACGTTCGAGCGGCTAAATGAACAGGAGTATCGCGCAGAAATAAAAGCACTGGACTCTGATTTCATTCGTGTGGTTAATATCAGAGGCGATGAGTGGCAGTTAGATACGCAGGTGCTGACCTGGAAGGGTGTTGCTACTCTGTTTGGTCTGGATGCAAATTATCGCTTACATAGGATTTCCGGCCGATACATCGATATCGATGAAGAGAAGAACAGCCCGCGCAGTGTCTATTCTTTAGTGCAAAAAGTAGAGTTACCCACCGTAATAGAAGGTCAAAATTTCGATCTATGGCAATTTGCCCATAAATATAAGAATTGGATGCGTTGGGTTGATGCAGCCTACGGTAGTGCGGTTTTTTTACCGATGACGGATAGTGCGAAATATAGTGTGGCTATCAGCCGTACCGGTCTGATCGCTCGCCCTGCGAACAAAGAAGCCCGAACAGCCGTCAGCCAGTGGATTAGTTTATAAAAAATATTTTTCCGCAACGATAAAAAGACTGCTTGTCAGCATCAAAATCCGTATAGCCCTAAATTAATAGAGTTTATTTTCCAATAAACGCCTATAATGCGCCCCTTTTTCATATATAACGAGAATTATCGTGAGCGCTAAAATACGCAATATTGCAATCATTGCCCATGTTGACCATGGCAAAACCACGCTGGTTGATAAACTGCTAGAGCAATCTGGCACCCTGGATGAGCGTAAAGCACCCGGTGAGCGCATCATGGATTCCAATGA
>WTCC01000278.1 GCA_013138755.1 Gammaproteobacteria bacterium | reverse complement strand
ATCAAAGTGGTGATGATGTTAGCGTAGGTTGATGGGCGACCTATGCCGTATTCTTCAAGCGTTTTAACCAGACTCGCTTCGGTGAATCTTGGTGGTGGCTCGGTGAAATGCTGCTCGTTTCTGATCTCAAGCAGTTTGAGTTTTTCACCTTCTTTTAATTCCGGTAGTAGCTTTTCTTTGTCATCATCCTTGTCTTCGTCTTGACCTTCCATATAGACAGCCATAAAACCAGGATGGCGTAGAGTCGAGCCTGAGGCGCGGAAAATATTGCCCTCACCACAACCAAGTGTGGCAGTAACGGTATCTAGCGTAGCGTGTATCATCTGGCACGCCATGGTGCGTTTCCAGATGAGATCATATAGTGCATATTGATCATCTTTTAGACGATCTTTAATCTCTTCGGGTATATGCATGACAGAAGTCGGGCGAATAGCTTCATGGGCTTCTTGCGCATTTTTAGATTTGTTTTTATAAACGCGGACGTCATCGGGTACATTTTCTTTACCATAGCGTGAACCGATTAACTCGCGTATTTCGACGATTGCCTCGTCAGCAAGATGTAATGAGTCAGTACGCATGTAGGTAATCAGACCAACTGTCTCACCACCTATATCGATTCCTTCATATAACTGTTGTGCGGCACGCATGGTGCGTTGTGTCGAAAAGCGCAGTTTGCGCGCAGCATCCTGTTGCAGTGTCGAAGTGGTAAAAGGCGCGGTTGGGTTACGTTTTCTTTGTTTCTTTTCGACCTTATCAACACTTAATTCATTGCTGCCGGCTTTTAGTAGAGCGTCCCGCGTTGACGTTGCCGTTGCGGTATCGGTGACTGAAAATTGTTTTATCTTTTCGTTTTCAAATTGATACAGTTTAGCAGTAAAGTTTTTACTGTCTTTTATGGTGTCAGCTTCGATGGTCCAGTATTCTTTCGGGTCAAAATTATCAATCTCGATTTCGCGTTCTACGATCAGGCGCAGAGCGGGGCTTTGTACGCGACCAGCAGATAAACCACGCTGAACTTTTTTCCATAGCAGCGGAGAGAGATTAAAGCCCACCAGATAATCGAGTGCACGTCGTGCGAGCTGTGCATTGATCAGGTTATAAGATAACTCTCCCGGTGAAGCAATAGCCTCTTTGATGGCTTTTTTGGTTACTTCGTTAAAAGCAACGCGGTGTACTTCTTTACCTTTTAATAAACCTTTTTCTTTTAGTATCTCGTATACGTGCCAGGCAATAGCCTCTCCTTCGCGGTCCTGGTCAGTTGCGAGATAGAGCGTGTCGGCTTTTTTTAGTAAAGAGATTATTTTTTTGACATGTTTTTCATTGCGCTCGATGAGTTGATATTTCATCTCAAAGTCATGCTCTGTATCGATCGCGTTGGATTTTGGTATCAGGTCACGTACGTGTCCATACGAAGCATAGACTTTGAAGTCTTTACCGAGATACTTCTCTATAGTTTTCGCCTTAGCGGGCGACTCTACGATTACAAGGTTTTTACTCATACGATTGTGTCAGGCAATTAAGTCAAGGAGTCAAAAGTGTTTTAGTGGATGTAGTCGATAGTGCTATCGAAGATAAAATCTTCCATCAGGGCGATAGTATTTTCTTCGCCAGGACGTGTGTGCAATACGATCATAATAATCCATTTTAGTTGTTCGGCATCAAGTGGATGCCCCAACGCGACTACGCGGTCGAGTATTAACTCGCGGGTCATCGATGTCAGTATGTTGGATTGCTCAAGAAAATTTAAAAAACCGATGCTCTCCATATCGATCAGCTGCTTCTCTTCTTTGCTGTATATACGGATGCTAGTTTCTTTGATAGCGAGCAGTTCTTGATTGTCCTGCATGTCAGCCTGTACTTCGGCAAGATCGTCCAGCCAGTCAAAAGCCTGGTTGATGTCCTGATTGTGAAAACCCATCTCTTCCAGGCGCAGTTGAATGCTGTCACGCTTATCGGTGACCTTGCTGGTTTCGTTTGTTTCTTCATCATCCAGATAACGTTCGAACAAAAACATCAGAACATCAACAACGGATTGTTTAATTATCATTTAATAAACCTGTGTTACTGAAATAAATTCAGTAGGTGGATAAAATTTATATAAATTAGTAAGTTACGTGTTGTCAGTTAACGCACGTGTAACGCCCGTCCTGGCTGACAACTGCCCCTTCCAGTTCTAAGATAAGCAACATGGAGGCTACTTCTGCAGCGGTGAAATTACTGCTTAGCACCAGTTCATCAATACTGGTGGGCTCATAGGCGAGGCATTTGAGCAGTTTTTGGTGATCCGGGTCAAGTGCTTGAGGCGAATCATTAAGATTTTCCTGGGTATTTGACTCAGATTTTTTGGGATATTTCTGAATCTGACTCACTGAAATGCACAGTTCCTCCAAAATATCGCTTGCTGTTTCCACCAATTTTGCGCCCTGGCGAATGAGCTGATGGCAGCCTCTGGCCATGGGGTTGTGGATAGATCCCGGGATGGCGAACACTTCTTTGTTCTGCTCTAAGGCGTATCTGGCGGTGATTAGTGAACCGCTTTTCTGTGCAGCTTCCACGACTAGTGTGCCCAGTGACAGCGCACTGATGAGGCGATTTCTGCGTGGAAACAGTCCACGTTGCAGCTGTGTGCCGATGGGCATTTCAGATATAACAGCGCCATGTTCAGTAATATTTTGTGCCAGCTGTTGATGTTGTGCCGGATAGACGATATCCAGCCCGTGGGCGACTACGGCTATGCTGCCAGCCAGGCCTCGTAGGGCACCTTCATGGCTGGCGCCATCAATACCTGTAGCTAACCCGCTAGTGATGGTGATACCAGCATCAGATAAGTGATGGGCGAATTCTGTGGCGGTATTACGACCAGCAGCTGTTGGATTACGTGTTCCGACCATCGCTAACTGTGGCTGGGCGAGGTATTCCGGGTCGCCTCTTACATATAATAGGGGTGGCGCATCAGTTAACTGTTTTAATTGTGCCGGGTAACCAGGGTCAGATAGAGTGATGATGTGGTGGCTGCTGTCCTGATTCAACCAGCTAAGGTCAGCGTTGATATCGGGGCGCTCTTCGTTGCTCAGTGCGCTGATAGCGCTGGGCTTAATGCCAGTTTCGGTGCTGGCGGCCGAAAGTTGTTTGTGGCTGGCGTTGAATATGCCCTCGATGTTACCAAAGAGTTCTAGCAGTGCGTGGAATGTGCGGTTACTTACGCCTGCTGTGTGTCGCAGGTAAAGCCAGTTCTGTAGTGTATGCTGAGGTTCTGCTGTCCTTGCAGGTTCGATCCTGTGTTTATTCATCCGTGAATAATACTTTATTATCGCCTGGTCTGCTCAATCTGTATCTCGAGCGTTAGATATCTCCGGTTGGGGACTGATTTTAAGAGTGAATTTATAATATCTTCGGATGATTCCTTAAAACTTTGGTTTTTGAACTTTATCGTTTTTATGGATAACGCGCATAGATTCCATCGTTAAGGCATAACTCACACGGTCAAAGATTTTAAAAATCATGATTAGACCGCTGCGCTCATTGGGTAATTTCACTGTTTTACTGCGGCGAGAGTCGTGGTTGTCGCGGATCGTGTCGCCCTGTGTAAAGGTTGCCAGCACATGGCCGACTTCCATGCCGTCACGCTCACCTTTGTTGATGACGACGATCTGGTACTGCGCAACACCGAATAGTGCATCGTACAAGGAAATGATTTCTGCATTAACTTCTTTATCCGGTACATGAGGGAAATATTGGTTCTCATTCTTGCTTCTGTCTTCTACTAATAAGCGATCACCGATTAAAATTTCACGTTCAGAATAAGTAATGTCGGCAGATGTAGGATCGTCGTATGAGGTGATGCGCACATCACCAGCATACTTTGCTTCATAGCCTAAGAGCTCATTAGATTCAGGGTCGCGGAATTCATCACCAGGTCTGAATACAGAATAGCGAACACGTTCTTTGTCGAGTTCACCGCGGATGTATACGCGACTGCCAACGCCTAAGATTAGATGATCGTCCTGGCTGCCAACGATATAAGGTGCGGCATCTAGCTGTTCTTTGGTTACGACACGAGGTTTGGTTAAGAATTGTCGTATAGCATCACCCGGAATTGTCGGTATGCTGGCTTCAAGTCCGCTGGTACGTATTGTTGGGCTGAGTTTTTTTACTCGGCTATTGTTAGCGGCAATCTCTCTATGCTTTGCGTCGTTAACCAGCATTTTGGGTCGGCCGTTGACGTACACCAAGGTTAAGATATCACCGGGGTAGATCAGATGAGGGTTTTCAATCTGGCTGTTATCCTGCCAGATTTCAGGCCAGTACCATGGGTCTTGTAGAAATAAACCTGAGATGTCCCATAAGGTATCGTCCTTTTTCACAGTGTACTGTCTGGGATATGATGCCTTAACACGTATCTCTTTTTCAGGTTCAGGAACCGGTGCGGCTTCAACACTTTCTGCTACTACTTTACTTTCTGTTACGACCGGGTCAGCTACGGCTTCAGATCGCGGCTCAGATGTGCTGCAACCACCAATTATGGTTAGTAGCCCTGAAAGCAAGAAAAGAGGTACAATAATGTTTGATTTGGGAGTATTCGCAGTATTCATTTTTATTTTTTATTCCCTGATTTTTTCTTACTAATCTCAATGGTTTAGTAGGTAAATTCGATTTTAAAAGTACGTTTTTCAATGAGTGTAGCAGAAATAACTCTGGGCGCTCTGATTACAGGCGTTTTTGGCAGATATTCTCAGCTGATAATTAAGGATTATATTGATAGAAACATTATGGCGATACTAGACATTTTATATTACCCGGATAAGCGTTTGCGGACGGTGGCAAAACCAGTGGAAAAAGTGGATGACTCCATTAAAAAACTGGTCGAGAATATGTTCGAAACCATGTACCTTGCTCCTGGAATCGGTCTGGCGGCTACCCAGGTTGATGTGCATCAGCAAGTTATCGTCATCGATACCTCAGAAGACAAAAGTCAGCCTTTATGTTTAATAAACCCTGAGATTATCGCTGAAGAGGGCACAGAGAGTTGCGATGAAGGATGTTTATCGGTCCCTGATATCTATGAAACGGTTGAGCGTTCGGAGACTGTAACGGTCAAAGCACTGAATGAAAATGGTGATGAATATACACTTGAAGCGGGTGAGCTTCTGGCGATATGTATACAACATGAAATAGATCACCTGAAGGGTAAATTGTTCGTCGATTACCTTTCTCCGTTAAAGCAGCAACGCCTTAAAAAGCGTCTGCTTAAAAGTCAACGTGAAATCAGTCAACAAGCTGTATTGTGACTTTAATATCACTACCAACTCCTCTGTATAAGAAATAGTGAGTCATCCTCTTCGCATAATCTATGCCGGTACACCGGATTTTTCCGTTGCGGCATTGGAAGCCTTAATTGCATCTGAACATGATGTCATCGCTGTGTACACGCAGCCTGATCGTCCTGCAGGCCGTGGCCGTGGCATGCAAGCCTCACCAGTAAAAGAAAAAGCGTTGCAGCATAATATCCCGGTTTTTCAACCAGAGTCATTAAAAGATGAGCGGGCGCAAGCCGAGTTACAGGCATTAAACGCTGACATGATGATAGTGACCGCTTATGGTTTATTGTTACCTGCTGCTGTATTGAAAATTCCCCGGCTGGGTTGCATCAATATCCATGCTTCATTGTTGCCGAGGTGGCGTGGAG
>WTCC01000148.1 GCA_013138755.1 Gammaproteobacteria bacterium | reverse complement strand
GCCAGCTGCAGGAAGAAGATATATAGCAGGAATGCGCTACGACTTACTTTCTCTGACATCGGACGAGCATTGAATAAAACACCAATGATCAGATACCAGACAGATACGTGTGCTGCAACGTTGATCTGCTGAGAAGAGTGACCCAGACCCCACCAGATAATACGGTACATCTCAGCATCGATATGGTTGATATAACCGATAGACCAGAGGAAGGTCGGTACCAGGATGATAGCGCCACAGGCAATAGTGAATACAGCAATAATACAGGCTGTTAGTGCACCAAATGTTACCAGCGGAACAGAACCATCATAGGTTTTATCTTCTTTAGCGATAACCAATGTACCAAGGAAAACGAAACAGCCGATCAACGCACCCACGGCGAACAGAATCAGACCCAGATAAAAATGGGGTTCTGCCTGCATCGGCACATAAGAGGTCATCATCACGCTCGAATTACCCTGCAATACTGCAACGTTATTCATCACCGCACCGATGATCATCAGAATGAATCCGGTCCATGCCCATCCCGGTGCCGCTATCCGCGTACGCAACAGTACCGAGGATGCGAAATACATGATCGCAATTTCAAAAAAGATAAGCCAGAAAATCAACGCATTGATACCATGCGCAGTCAACACCTGATAGAACAGGTCTGCAGGCAGTAGATGCACTTCCTGCCAACGGGTTAATACAACACCCAGCGCCATGATGCCTGCAATCAGCAAGGCAACCACGCCTGCGACTGCATTCGCCTTCATCAGGCTTTCGGCTGACCTGTCAAAAAAGAAGCCCGAATCCGGGCAAACTCTGAACTGTGCCATTTTATTTCTCCGTCACAATGATTTTGCCAAGCATGGTATGGTGACCGATGCCACAATATTCGTTACAAACAATTGCATAGTCACCCGCTTTATCCGGTGCCATGGTGACCACCATTTCATAACCAGGAAGAACTTGCAGATTAATATTGACTGGTTGCAGAGAAAAACCATGCTGCCAATCCATCGATGTGAGGTGTATACGATATGACTGATCTTTTTCCAGCTCGAGGATCGGATACCACTGCCACAGTCTGCCCAGCAGATAAACATCACTGCCTGCAGGTGGGCTTACAATCGGAAGGCCGCCTTCAAAACGAAGATTACCGTCCGCATCGCGCGCCTGGTATTTTTCGACCATTGCATCAACTTTGACCTGAAATTGTGCAGGTGTGGTTTGATAGGCTTCGTTAGAGAGGTTTTGTTTTCCATAGATGTGCCAGTAAGGCATCATGAAAAACATGATTAAACACCAGACCAGTGCAATACCGATCCAGACTATCTCCTGTTTTCCAACAGGGACGTTCCACCAGATCCGCTCCGAAGGGGGTAAAAATGAAGTCATTAATCTTCTCCTTATTTTTTATTGAGCGACAGGGATAGTGACGATTTCCATAATTCCCCATAAAATGTAGAAAACTGTTGGCATCACAACACCGATAAACAGTAACAGGAACGGGTTATCGAGCATCCTTTGAAAGAACGGTATTCGCTCTGGCGTTGGTATATTATCTTCTTGGGACATATTTAAGTCTCCTATTAGTATTTTTATATAATGAGTTAGTGGCCACTGACTATGCTTATTACCAACAAGCCCTCCAGTAAGGCATGAAATAGAACCATAGCCTGCCTGTCGACGTCAAAAGTGCGTCAAATGACACATATCATGTGCGCAGGTTACTGCACCTCGCATGAACTCACTTGACCTATATCAATTGACTTTTATCTATTCCAAAATTAAGTAAAAAACACTGGAACTAATACAGCTTAAAGCAATACAACTGGATAATCACCGGGTTCATGACCTGCATCATGGATAACCATCCGGATATTTAGAATAATCTGCGCATTATTGCGCGATAATCTGCTGGTAACAGTATTCCTCTATCGGTATAAAGACAAGCACGAATGTCGTAAATGATTACAATGTACATAATGTGTCTAACACCTCAGTAGAGGCTGTATCCATATTTACAAACTAACCAACACAGGAATCTGTTGATGTCACTAATAGAATGGCGAGAAGAATTTTGCACCGGCGTTGCAGGCGTAGATTATGAGCATCAGGAGCTCATCAAACAGATCAATGCAATCTACGCAATGATCGATGACAAATCAGACAGAGAGAACATCATCGACGCACTCGGTGATATCTACGGCAGCATATCGGCACATTTTGCTCTGGAAGAGCAGATGATGGAAAGACATAAGTACGATCATTTTAAAGAACATCAGGCTGATCATGAGCGTCTGCTGGATGATATCCAGGACATCTCTGAAGCTTATGAGAAATCGACCGAGCTAGATGATGACAGGTTCAAGCAGCAACTGAATGACTGGTTTAAGATCCACTTTGCGACACATGATTCACGTCTGCATGCTCTCGCGCATCTAATCAATCACGAAGTGGTCTGCGAGTCTACGATGAAGACCATGATTCAGGATGCCAAGAATGCTTTATTAGGCCGAAGATCGTGAGTCTTTAATCTGGAACACAAGTATTTACCTGACACGCCAGATCGCGGAACAAGATTTCACCTACGGGGTTGCGAGTTGCTTGTAGGAGCGGACTGCTTTGATAATGGTCGTGTTCCGCGAACTGTTTAATTGTCATACCTCTCTACACCAATTAAAATACACTACTTTACAAACACCAGGAACACAGCTTGCCAGATTCATCAACAACTCCAATAAACGCCAACCACAGGACCATTGCCATCTGGTTACTCTCCTGCTGTGCGGTTATTTTTGGCATGATCATTCTGGGCGGTGTTACCCGCCTCACCGGCTCTGGTCTCTCCATGGTGGAATGGGCACCGATCATGGGTATCTTGCCACCGTTAAATCAAGCCGAATGGCAGGAAACATTTTTGCTCTACCAGCAGTTCCCTGAATATCAGATAAAAAACTTTCATATGTCACTGGATGATTTCAAATCTATCTTCTGGTTTGAATACGGTCACCGTCTGTTAGGCCGTTCTATTGGCATGATATTTCTACTGCCCTTCCTGTATTTTCTATTTCGCGGAAAAATAGAAAAATCACTAACACCTAAACTGATCACCATGTTCATACTCGGTGGATTACAAGGACTGATGGGGTGGTACATGGTTAAGAGTGGACTGGTCAATGATCCTCACGTCAGCCAGTATCGTCTGACGGCACATCTTGGTCTGGCCGTAGTCATCTATGCATACATGTTCTGGGTTGCTCTGGGCCTACTGTATCCAAAAATTAATGATACACATAAAAATGCTGATAACAAGATCGCACGCCTTTCATCAATCATAACAGGCATCATTGTTATCACTATTTTAAGCGGCGGTTTTGTTGCCGGCACACATGCTGGTTTTGCTTTTAATACTTTCCCGTTAATGGATGGTCGATTGATACCAGCAGGTCTGTTTGAGCAATCACCACTTTGGCGAAACTTTTTTGAAAATATAGTCACGGTACAATTTGATCACAGGGTTCTGGCTACTGTGTTATTCCTTGTTATTCCAGCATTCTGGATTAAAGCCGGTAAATTTAACCTGCAACCTTTAGCGCGAATGGGTAGCCACTTACTACTCGCAGCATTGGCACTACAGATCACGCTAGGCATAAGCACCTTGCTGCTGGTTGTACCAGTAGCACTAGCAGCCGCACATCAGGCAGGCGCTATCGTATTATTAACAGCCGCTTTGTTCGTCAGTCAACAATTACATCGCCAGACTGTGACAACAGCACCCCACTAATTATATTAACGAGAATCTAAGCAATGAATAAAACTTTAATTAAATTATTTTCTGTCACGGTGTTAACCGTACTTGCTGTTTTACCCGGTGTTTCCAGTGCATTACAGGTAACAGATAATAAATCTATCTTCGACGGTTATTATGCGCGCGAAGGCAATAATGGCAGTCCATCAAGAACACTTCATCATAATGTCTACATGAAACTGTATACTGATGGTGGAGAGCAATGGGTCGCATTACTGCACATCCCTCTACCGTATGCGTCCACTATCGACGAAGCTGTTATCCCCGAAATTTTTATAAAAATTCGTAAACGACTTCACTCAAGCTCCTTCATCAGAGACACCTTCGGTTACCTCGATGAGAGAGCAACCGTTCAGTTTGAAAGATTCGGTTACATGCAGAACAAGATTATTTTTGAATGTGGCTCATTAGCACCCTGCTCTATCATACCCGCTGACGGTTATCTGGAATTAATAAAACCAGGCATGATCAACGAACATATCATCAAGTACAACCATATTGTTCCGCAATAAACTTCTGTTACAAATAGTCAGGTACTAACACTCATGGAAAATAAAAAATCACCTATAGGCACGATCGTAATCTTTGGCTTTTTTCTGCTGGTCATGGTTGCTGCTTATATGTTTACAAAACCGGTGGAGCGTCCAGCGGAACTCGCAGGCGTACTTCGCCCCGATTTTAGACCATTACAGGCTTTTAATCTGACTGACCACAACAATGAAGTCTTCGACGAAAAAAGATTACAGGGAAAATGGAGTTTTGTATTTTTTGGCTACACCTCCTGCCCTGATGTTTGCCCAACGACATTGCATGCACTCAATTCAGTTCATGGACTACTGCTTAAAGAGACAGGTGAAATTTCACAGGACATGCAGGTGGTGTTTGTCTCTGTTGACCCGGACCGAGACACGATTGAAAAACTGGCTGACTACACGACTTATTTCAATAAAGACTTTATCGGTACGACAACTGATAAGACAGAGATAGACAAGCTCACCAGGCAATTTGCAGCCGGGTATATCTTTGAAGAAGAAACGGCTCCAGGTGTATACAATGTCTCACACACCAGTGCGATATTTCTCATTGACCCGGCCGGCAGACTGATCGCAACCTTCTCACAACCGCATCAGCCAGCTAATATCGTTTCATTGTATAAAAAGATACGGACCTATATCTCGTCAGAGTGATTTAAAAATACCACTATCTGATCACTCTCATCCTGAGCGATAGCGAAGGATGACAGCAGAATATTACCGCCCTTTCCTCTTATCTACCTTTTTCCACGCACCGAAAGCCCAGATAAAATATGCCAGGATCATGGTGATGTTGATAACGCCGCCGATCACAAAAAAGGTCGCGCCTGGGTTATGCTCATCTGATACGGGCGCTGCTACCGGCTCTTCGGTGTGTGTACTAACTGTCTGACTTTGTGCTGGTTGTTCTATTGTATTCATGGAAAATTCAAAACGTCTCGTGCTAAATAATACGCCGAACTTTATCCTGTGCTTAAACATAAGACAATGATATAAGTCACTATAATTCATCAATTAGAGATGCATTCAGTCAGAAATGCCTTTACAATATTGCCAATATATCAATCCAAAAATTAAGCTTGGCTAATCATTTTTACAGACACAAAAATTATGCTACCTAACGAATTTTCCCTGTTGACCAAACAATTCACACTGCCTGTGCCAGACGAAGGTTCACGCCGTATGGCAGCTGGCTGGCTATTTTTAGGCCTGGCTGCACTGGTCATCGGTGGCCTGTTCACCATCCTGATTGTTCTTTCTCGCACTCCTTTCTTTCAGGAAATTATACCCTGGGTCGATTTTTTCCGTACCGCACTGGTGGTGCATGTCGACATGACGGTACTGGTCTGGTTCCTGGCATTCTCCGGTGTTTTATGGAGTTACAACAGTGGTAGTCGATACTTACGACTGGGATGGCTTGCCCTGATTCTGGCATCTGCCGGCACTCTGATCATAACCATCTCACCATTTACCGGTGATAGCCACCCGGTGATGAGCAACTATGTCCCCGTATTGCAAAGTGATGTGTTTTTTACCGGGCTTGGTCTGTTCGGAATCGGTTTTGGACTGCTAGTACTACGCATGCTGATAACGACTTTGGCGGTACAAAATAATAGCGGCGGTGATGTTGTACGCTTCGGTATGTTCGTCGCAGTAGTCGCCTCTTTTTTTGCGATTGGCTCATTATTTATGTCTTACATCGATATCAGCGAAAACTTTACCGGTGAAGCTTATTATGACCGTCTATTCTGGGGCAGCGGCCATGTATTACAATTTAGCCATACTCAGTTGATGCTGGTTTCATGGCTGTGGCTTGCTACCATCAGTGGCGCTTATCTACGACTGACACCACGTGTAGTACTTTTTTTATTCGTGCTCGGTCTGTCACCGGTAGCGTTTGTACCTATTATCTACTTCGCATTTGATGTTACTTCCGGCGACCATATGTTCTGGTTCATGCAGCTGATGAAATTTGGTGGCGCTCTTGCTGCTGTGCCAATCGGACTGGCAACATCGTTGGCCATCATGCAACGGTGGAAACCGATCCCTGAGTTTGAAATCGAACGCAGTGCACTGATCTTTTCGATCATCCTGTTCGGCGTCGGTGGCATTATCGGTTTCATGATCAGCGGCAGTGACGTAAGGGTCACAGCACATTATCACGGCTCTATCGTCGGTGTAACACTGGCATTCATGGGTATGACCTATCATCTACTGCCTCATCTCGGTTTCAGAAAAGTTACCGGGAAAGCAGCTAAGTGGCAACCGGGAATCTATGGCACCGGACAACTGATGCACATCATCGGGCTGGCATGGTCAGGCGGTTATGGCGTACAGCGAAAAACTGCAGGTGCAGAACAGGGTCTGGAACAGTTTGAACAGATCGCCGGTATGGGCCTGATGGGATTGGGCGGCCTGATCTCGATCATCGGTGGAATTATTTTTCTGGTTGTCGTCTATAAGGCTATCAGACCTGAAAAAATTGATCTGAAACACTAAGATGACTGCATCAAGTCGCAATCAACCATGTTTGACAGTTCGAAACTCACGCTAAAATTACTTGCCGCCGCGGTCTGGTATAGCGGTGCCGTCGTACTCTCTTATAAAAGCGCCAGACTGCTACTCGAAGCACAGAGCATAAACACAGATAAGACATGGATATGTCTAGCTGTCATAACTGGAATAATGATCGGTATGATCAAAGCAAAGTACCTGTTCAAAAATATATGCATCAAAAATATAAAGAGAATTGACTCGCTGATATCACCCAAACTTTGGCAAGCTTACCGAATGTACTTCTATTTCTTTCTACTCGCAATGATCATACTGGGTAGCTCTATCACACGACTGGTACATGGAAACTATGCCGCATTGATGAGCGCAGCAATAGTCGAAATTTCTCTAGCCACAGCCCTGCTCGGCAGCAGCAACTGCTTCTGGAAAAAACAATAAAAAAGTTATAGTGTCCGTCTACAGGTAATTACCAGACAACAATATTGAGCGAACAATAGAGACATGCGAACTTAAAGATAAGCCGGACGACTTCTTTACACCTGTATGCAAAATCTGCTCACATCTTCTCAAACAAATCAGACTCAGCAATATCATCCCTGGTTTTTAGCCTTACAAATTCCAGGAGAAACATCGTTGCTACACAAGGTACTTACACGTGTACTGACTGTTACCGGCACAAAGATTGCTTTCACGACATAAAGTAATTTATAGCCTAAACATTTAGATTAGAATCAATAGATTGCACGCATATCAAAGATATGCGTCACGCAAAAACGCCGGACTAAGCCGGCGTTTTTATTGCTTGCTGGTAAAAAAATTCCGCTATAACTGCTGCAGATATTTCTCAACAACTTTAGTTGGTAACGGAATATAACCATCTTTGATAACTACTTCCTGTCCCTGCTGGGAGAGGATAAGTTTGATGAATTCTTTTTCCAACGGTGCCAGTTCTTTGTTCGGATGTTTATTCACATAAACATACAGGAATCGAGATAACGGGTATTCACCTGATACTGCATTGGCTGGTGTTGCTGCAATAAAATCACCGCCAACTTTTTTGGTCAGTGGCACTGCACGTACGCCAGAGGTTTTATAACCGATACCAGAATAACCGATTCCGTTGATAGAGGTTGATACAGATTGTACGACTGAAGCAGAACCTGGTTGCTCATTTACGTTATTTTTATAATCACCTTTACACAACGCTTTCTTCTTAAAGTAACCATAAGTACCAGATACTGAATTACGGCCGTAGATCTGGATATTACGATTTTTCCATGCACCCGTTAAACCCAGACCACCCCATTTTTTAATGTCCTTATCACCGCCACATTTACGTGTTGATGAAAATACTGCATCGACATCAGGAATCGCAAAACCTTTTACCGGGTTGTCTTTATTCACATAAACAGCAAGAGCATCGATAGCAACAGGAATTGCAGTTGGTTTATAACCATAACGATCTTCAAATGCTGCGATTTCTTTGGACTTCATCTTACGGCTCATCGGTCCGAAGCTAGAAGTCGCTTCGGTCAATGCTGGTGGTGCAGTCGATGAACCGGCCGCCTGAATCTGAATATTCACATTCGGGTAAGCACGTTTAAATGATTCTGCCCATAATGTCATCAGGTTAGCCAGCGTATCGGAACCCACACTGGATAGATTACCCGAAATGCCACTGACTGATTTATATTCAGGTATATCTTTATCGACAGATACTGCATATGCATTGCTGGCAGCAAATAGACCTAGACCGATAATTGAGCTGCTTAATAGCATTCTTACAGCAGATGTAATACTTTTTTGTTTCATTATTCGCTTCATTATTTTATGAACCTCAGATTAAATAAGTGCGCTTATTATCTGCATTATTTGTGAATGTAAAATGACAGAGTTGTTACCATATTGTTACAGTTCCAGCCCCTTATCGCTAAACCTCTGACCCTAACCTTGTTCCTGCAGCCCTAATTGAGCCGCCGGAAAATCGCAGCGAAACAGGCTGCCCTTACCGGGCTCACTCTGTATGGTCAGGTTGGCTCTGTGACGATCGAGAATGTGTTTTACGATAGCAAGACCCAGGCCGGTGCCACCGACCTCTCTTGAGCGGCCTTCATCGACACGGTAAAAACGCTCGGTCAACCTGGGGATGTGTTCGTAGTTGATGCCAACACCTGAATCCTGTACACCGATAGATATAGTAGAGTCATCGGCAGCAACAAATAATTTAATATCACCACCTGCTGGCGTATACCTGATCGCATTAGTCAGCAGATTTGAAATCGCCATGCGCAGCTCATCATGGTTACCGTATAGACTTAATGAATCCATCTTGCGCAATTTTTCAGTATCTATATCCAGACTGATCACATGTTCATTTTTATCGAGCACCAGACCCTGGCTATACACATCGTTGATCAGTGTATCTATCTCGACTCTAACCGAGTGATCGACACTCGGTGACGACTCGAGTCTGGCCAGCTCGATCAGTTCAGCGATAATATCATTCATCCTCGAAATCTGTTCTTCGATCTTTTCCAGTGGAATCCTGCTGCCATCACTTACATCATCTCTGACCTTATGCGATAAAAATTCGATATAACCAGAGATCACCGTCAACGGTGTTCGCAGCTCATGTGAGGCATTGGAAATAAAATCCCGGCGCATTTCATCGATCCGACTCAAAGAGGTTATATCTCGGGCACTTAATAGATATTGTCCATCACCATATTTAGTGACATTCAGAATCAGCTGTTTATTGTTCAAGGTAAATTTAAGCGGCTCATCAAATGCTTTCTGTTGAATATATTTTGTAAATGCCGGCAGACGGATCAAGTTATCGATACGCTGCCCGACATCGGTTCGTGGTTGCAGATCAAACATCTGACTCGCCGCAGGATTAAACCACTCGATCTCGTTAAACGTGTTCAGGATGATCGTGGCATAGGGCAAAGCCTGTGTGGATTTCTGAAAACGACTTAAGATAGACGCAAGTTTTTTACGCGCTCTTCGCTGACGTTTGTAGAGATTATGTAACTGGTAATAAACTTCATCCCATAAGCCGACTGCTTCTGGTGATTGTTTCGATGGGTTAGCAAGCCAACGACTCAGTTTGTTCAGGTTGTATAAATTCCAACCGACATAAAGCAGTAATCCTATTAACAGAAGAACAGATATCAAATCTACTATAATGCCGATCAGCAGCATGATAAACAACCATACTGATAAAACTACGAGCTCACGTTGCAACTGTGCCGTCATGCCTGTCTACCTATCTCATGCCACTGTCAGGAATGTCTCGAAAATCGGTAACCACTGCCATGAACTGTCTGCAGCAATGAATCTATGCCATAAGGTGCAAGCTGTTTTCTCAGGCGGCGTATATGTACATCAACCGTACGCTCCTCGACATACACCTGTGAACCCCATACCTGGTCGAGCAATTGTGAACGGGTAAAAACACGGTCGATATTTAACATAAAATAATGTAGCAAACGAAATTCCGTCGGTGAAAGTTCCATTGGGCTATCGCCAACTTTTACGCGATGACTGGTCGGGTCAAGGTGCAGTTCACCGATCTGCAAAGGTTGTTCATCAGGCATGGTACGGCGCAATAGTGCCTGTATCCTGGAGCTCAACTCGCGGACTGAAAAAGGTTTTGTCACATAGTCATCTGCACCCACATCCAGACCCAATATTCTGTCTTCTTCTTCGGTTTTTGCCGTCACCATGATGACTGGCAGCATAGAATGATATTTTCGGATGCGGTGCAACAGGTCGATGCCGCTGTTGTCCGGCAGCATCCAGTCCAGCAGAACTAGGTCGACAGCTTTGTTCTGGATGATCTCCCAGGCCTGTTTAACGGTAAATGCCTGATCTATCGAATAACCTTCCGCAGACAGAGAAAACTTGAGCATATCCTGTATACCAGTATCGTCTTCGACCACCAGAATTTTTGCATGTTTCATTTCAAGAACTCATCACGAAAAAATATCTTTCTCGACTTCATCCAGATCAAGGTGACGTATGTCTTTACCTTTCACCAGGTAGATAACATATTCACCGATATTCTTAGCGTGATCACCTATGCGCTCGAGCGCACGTGCCACCCAGATCACATCGAGAACTTCTGAAATCTTTCTCGGATCTTCCATCATATAAGTGATCAACATGCGAATAAGATTCTGGTACTCCTGATCGGTCTCTTCATCATCTCGCACCACCTTGATGGCAGCATCGACATCCAGACGTGCATAGGCGTCGAGCACATCATGCACCATGCGTTTAACCAGATCACTGAGATGATGGATGCCGGCATAACGACTGCCAAACTTAACGTCATCTTCGGCAAGGTTAACAGCCATCCTGGCAATTTTTTCAGCTTCATCACCGATGCGCTCCAGGTCGGTAATCGTCTTGATGACCGCGATTACCATTCTTAGATCTGTAGCCGCTGGCTGACGTCTGGCAAGAATCTGGGTGCAGGCTTCATCGATATTGACTTCGAGTGCATTGACCTTGTGGTCTCGACGAATAATTTTTTCTGCAGCAGCGGCATCCGTCTCTTGCAGCGCTTCGATAGCACCACTGATCTGCTGCTCTACCAGACCACCCATCTTCAACACCTTGTGACGAAGTGCTTCCATCTCTTTATCGAACTGGTGTGAGATATGCTGGCTCGTACCGTTTGTATCCATGATTAACCCCGTTGCATCTCGTTAATTGTATCTCGTTAAATCACCTCAGCCATATCGGCCGGTGATGTAGTCTTCTGTCTGTTTCATTTCAGGATTGGTAAATATTCTGTCTGTCTTACCGAATTCGATCATCTCACCCAGGTACATAAAGGCGGTCTCATCGGAAACACGTGCAGCCTGTTGCATGTTATGGGTCACGATAAGAATCGTGTATTGAGACTTTAGTTCGGATATCAATTCTTCGATCTTAAGCGTCGATATCGGATCAAGCGCTGACGCTGGTTCATCGAGTAATAATATTTCCGGCTCGATAGCAATCGCCCTGGCGATAACCAGACGTTGCTGCTGACCACCGGACAGGCCCAGTGCGCTCTCATCCAGACGATCTTTTACTTCATCCCACAGTGCTGAACCCTTGAGCGCCCATTCTACTTTTTCTTCTAACAGTCTACGCTTTTTAAAACCCTGCAGACGCAGACCATAAGCCACATTCTCGAAGATACTCATCGGAAAGGGATTTGGCTTCTGGAACACCATGCCCACGCGCTGGCGTAACGCGGTGACATCGATCTCAGGATCGTAGATATTTTTACCATCAAGAATAATTTCACCTTCAACCCGCGCACTATCGACCAGATCATTCATCCGGTTAAAGCAACGTAGCAATGTTGACTTACCGCAGCCACTGGGACCGATAAATGCAGTAACACGATTTTTCTTCATCTGAAAACTGATATCTTTTAACGCCTGAGTTTCACCATAAAACAGTCTAAGGTTTTTTACATCAAGACACATTTCAGAGTCGACATCAGGCTCTGATTTAGAGCCAAGTATCGAAGAGTCAATTTTTCTAACTACAGATTCATTCATAATTTGTTCCACACTATTTATACCATCAGCGTAATCGTTTTGCATGCTAGTTAGCTATCAGCATCAACCGTCAAGCGCACGGTATTTTTCACGTAACCTGTTTCTTATACTTATCGCCGTTAGATTCAGACTGACGATAACGACGACCAGTAAAAACGAGGTCGCGTAGACCAGTGGTCGTGCCGCTTCTACGTTAGGGCTCTGAAAACCAACATCGTAGATATGAAAACCCAGATGCATAAATTTTCTATCCAGATGTAGAAACGGAAAGTTTCCGTCTAATGGCAGACTGGGCGCCAGCTTTACCACACCGACCAGCATCAATGGGGCTACTTCTCCAGCCGCACGCGCTACGGCGAGTATCAATCCAGTCATGATAGCGGGGCTCGCCATCGGCAATATCACTCTCCACAATGTTTCTGCTTTTGTCGCGCCGAGAGCGAGGCTGCCCTCACGCAAACTGGTTGGGATACGTGATAACCCTTCTTCAGTCGACACGATAACGACTGGCAAGGTCAACAACGCCAACGTCAACGAGGACCACATCAAACCCGGTGTGCCAAATGTCGGTGCAGGTGATGCTTCCGGGAAAAATAATGCGTCGATATTTCCACCCAGGAAATAGACAAAAAATCCTAACCCAAAAACACCGTACACAATAGAAGGGACACCTGCAAGATTATTCACCGCGATACGGATGATTCGGATCAGCACTCCCTGTCTTGCGTATTCACTAAGATAAATAGCGGCTATCACACCAAACGGTGTCACTAACACTGCCATTAATAACACCATCATCACCGTACCAAAGATAGCCGGAAAGATACCACCTTCGGTGTTCGCTTCGCGCGGATCTTCGCTTATGAACATCCATAAAGTCTGCCCATAAAAACCGACCTTGCTGAGGAACGACATTTTATTGGGCTGCCATGCTTTGACTATTTTTTCCAGTGGCACGATAACTTCACTGCCATCCATCACGACCGCACTGATCGAATCACGATTTATCTGCTGATAAAGTTTTTGTGTTTCTGCCAGTAAAATCTTGTATTCCAGATCCAGTGTCTTGCGCTGTACTGCTAGCGATGAGATCGCTTCTTCGGTCAATTCATCATCGATCTGTAAACGTCTTTCTTTTAATCGCAAACGTTCCAGTTTATAATTGATCGCACCGATATCACCTTGCTCGAGCTGTAGTATCCGTTCGCGTATATCATTAGAACGATGCAGACGACTGATAAATTCTGACCAGGATTTTTCACCTTCGGCAACTTTTTCACCATCTTCATAAACCGCATTCAGATAACCATAAAAGTTACCCCATTCGATCCGTTCCAACACCATGACGTCTTCAGGACGCTCCTGTTTTTGTAGATCAATATCGTACAACCACCGAAAGTCACTACCTAAGATATCACGATTTCCGGTTTTGACCAGGTAGCGTGTCACGTTGCCTTTTTCATCTCCCTGATTCTCATCAAGTCCCGGAACGGCATCTACAGGCACTGTTTCAGACTCGATGATCTCAGCGATCACAGTCACCGTATTCTGCTGATTTTCGTAATAAAAAGCATCGACATCAGCTGGCCAGAAATGACTCATACCGCGAAATAAAATCAATAACAATAAACCGAACACCGCAACCAGTGCGATAGCAACGGCACCGGCATTAAGCCAGATCCACGGCGTTCCGCTCTTAAACCACATTCTAGTCTTCTGTCGATTCATAAGCCGCTGTACTTTTTACGTAGTCGATGACGGATGATCTCTGCCAGGGTGTTAAAAACAAAGGTGAACATGAACAAGAGTAATGCCGCTAAAAATAATATCCGGTAGTGCGTGCTGGCTACCTCTGCTTCTGGTACCTCAACCGCAAGGTTGGCAGCTAATGTACGCATTCCCTGAAACAGGCTCATATCCATTAACGGCGTATTACCGGTCGCCATCAATACGATCATAGTCTCGCCAACTGCGCGACCGAAACCCATCATCACAGCGGAAAATATACCGGCACTGGCAGCGGGTAAAACCACACTGCTCATCGTCTGCCATCGCGTCGCGCCCAGCGCCAATGAACCACGTACCAGGTGCTGCGGCACACTGAACAAAGCATCTTCTGCGATAGAAAATATGGTCGGGATAACAGCGAACCCCATGATTAAACCCACGACCAGTGCATTGCGCTGGTCATAGTTCAATCCCCATTCAACGCTCATGTAAGTGCGCATATCACCGCCGAAGAACAGAGATTCGATCGGTGTACTTAAACTCATGGAAAGCCATATCAAGAACAATACGACAGGAATCAATATCGCCGCTTCCCAGCCTTCCAACACAGACTTGTTCGGTACGAAACCCCAGAGCCAGGCGCAAAAGATAAAACCTAAAGGCAAAATGAGTAATAAGGTAAAGACCCCCGCCAGATGCGTTTCAACATAAGGCGCCAGCCATAGGCCAGCCAGGAAACCCAGGATAACCGTCGGCAGTGCTTCCATGATTTCGATCGCCGGCTTCACTGTCTGCCGCATCCTGGGCGCCATGAACTGTGCAGTAAACATGGCACCAAGAATTGCGATCGGTACTGCAAACAGCATGGCATAAAATGCCGCCTTGATTGTGCCAAAGGATAAGGGTATTAAACTGAACTTGGGTTCAAACTCATTGGTCGATGCCGACGACTGCCAGATATAATCCGGCTCATCATAACCCTCGTACCAGATTTTCCCCCACAGCACGTCCCAGGAAACTTCCGGGTATTCATTGTGTATCTGGTATAGATGCATCTGCTCATTATCATCGACAACAATCAGGTTCTGTGCGCGAGCTGACCATGCCATCGTTTTGACTGGTTGATTAATCGTATTGATACTGGCAAGTGTCCGCTGCGAAGTGGAA
>WTCC01000130.1 GCA_013138755.1 Gammaproteobacteria bacterium | reverse complement strand
GGCATCTTCAAAATATCGAACACCGTCATGCTCTGCTGAATCGACCAGCTGATCAGATGCGCCAGATTCTCCGCTTTCACACAGCACATGGATGCACCTAATAACAGACCATCAGATTTCTGCACATACAGTCTAAGCAGGCCGCGATTCTTACCGATGATCAGAGCACGACCGACAGGCGCGAACTGGATTTCACCGATTACAATTGCTTCCTGATCTAACTCACCCAACTGCACACCGGCAGTAGCAATATTGGGGTCACAAAAAGTAATACCTAACGGAACCTTACGTTTAAACTTGTCCAGTGGCGCATTATTAACAAGATGCATTACGTTACAACCGGCAACACGGCCTTCATGCCCCGCTTCATGCAGAATAGGTCGGTCAGCATTCACATCACCGGCGATAAAAATAGGTAAGTCACCAATTTGCATGGTCAACGGATCAAAAATCGGGATGCCTGCATCATCCATTTCGATATCAGTCGCAGCTAAATTTAGATTATCCAGATTCGGTTTACGCCCTAAACTGGCAAAAACTTTATCGACAACCACCTCATTATCTCCAGCCGTTACCTGCAGACCACCTTCAACCACAGTAATCGTTGCCGGCTGCCCCATCCATAATGGCATTTCTCGACGAAGAACGGTCAGCGCCATCTCGTTAACTTTATCGTCTTCAAGTTTTGCCACATTATTGAGTTGATCGATGCCAGTAACGGCCACACCCAGTCGCTGCAATGACTGGCCGATCTCCAGACCAATAGAACCCAGACCAATCACTGCCATAGAGGCCGGCAAGTCTTCCAGTTCAAAAAAATCATCGGTGGTGATGACATGGTCTTTAAATTCATCCCAGGCGGCAGGTATTACAGGCGCTGACCCGGTAGCGATGACGATACATTTTGCTTTAATCTGTTCACCGTTCACCTCAACCGTATCGTTAGCAATAAATTTGGCATAACCGTCAATGAGATGAGCTTCATCCATCTCATCAGTAACCGACAAGGTTTTATCAACAAACACATCACGCAAATCTTGCACATGTTCCATGCTAGCGGGCACATCAACAGAAAGCTCTTCTCCACCATTGATACCTTCACGATCAAATATACTTTTACGATGGAAATCTTCCGCTACCTGGATAAGAACTTTTGATGGCATACAGCCAACGCGTGCGCAGGTGGTGCCTAGTTCACCGCCATTAATCAATACATAATTATCAGTCTCACGCTTCACTTGCGACAGAACAAACAAGCCCGCACTACCCGCACCCAATATGGCAACATCTACTTCACGTGTCATTTTACAACCTCTATACTTAACAAATTCCGAACCCGAATAATAAGTGATTGTCTCAATCAACACATCCTTAATTAGGTGCAGAAAGATGAAAACAGCAAGATTACTTCTTATATTGTTAATGTCTGGTCTACTTTTACCGATACATAACTATGCTGCCGAAAATGACTCGACAGCAAACGCGGCAGAATCGATACCTGATCTCGATTTAAAGTTTGTCACCATCCCAGCCGGTCAGTTCACTATGGGCACCACCGATTTAGATGAGGCAATAGCAGACCTGCCTGACCCGAAAGCTGAAATTATCGATGATGAAAGCCCTGCGCATACCGTCATCTTTGAACATGCATTTCAGATGTCACAGACATTAGTCACTCAAGAACAGTGGCTGGATGTGATGGGCACCAAACCAGGACCAAAATTTCATTGGGCATATAATAATTGGCAACAGCTACCTGTAGTCGGTGTGACCTGGTATGAAGCGAATAGCTTTATCGATACGCTCAACCAAAATAACAACAGCAAACGTTACCGCTTACCAACTGAAGCAGAATGGGAATATGCGGCGCGTGCCGGCAGCACTGGTTTACGTCCATTTTCACTCATGGCAATGGATGAATATGCCTGGTACATCCACAACTCAAACGATGAAATTCAAGCGGTTGCTCAACTAGAACCCAATGACTGGGGGCTCTACGACATGTACGGCAATGTCTGGGAATGGGTATCTGACTGGTACAACCCCACGACATATAAAAGCTCACCAAAGATTAATCCTCAAGGCCCTGTTCAGGGCATTAAAAAAGTACGGCGCGGCGGTTCTTTTCATTGTCCTCAGCATCTAATACGCCCCGCCTACCGTGCCGCTAACTCACCCGATAAAAGCTATTCTATTCTGGGTTTTCGCCTCATCGTTGAAAATAATGACAAGGCGAATCAGTAATGAAAACGCTTTGACCATTGACAATACATACCGCTATATTTAGACTTAATCCAATAGAAAAGTGGTGTAGAATCTGCTCACCTTTTTTTGACAACCCTACATCGGAGAGATAATAAGATGGGCTTAAAAGACAGTTCAACCGAGCAAAACTTAAAAGACGCATTCGCTGGCGAATCTCAAGCAAACCGCCGCTACCTTTACTTTGCAGCAAAAGCTGACGTTGAAGGTTACAATGATGTTTCTGCTGTATTTCGTTCAACTGCTGAAGGCGAAACAGGCCATGCACACGGTCACCTTGAGTACCTTGAAGAAACAGGCGATCCAGCGACAGGCTTACCAATAGGCGCTACCAGCGACAATCTTAAAGCAGCTATTGCCGGCGAAACTCACGAGTACACCGATATGTACCCGGGCATGGCTAAAACAGCACGCGACGAAGGCTTTGACGAAATTGCAGACTGGTTTGAAACTTTAGCAAAAGCGGAACGCTCACACGCAAACCGCTTCCAGAAAGCCCTGGATAACATGGAATAAG
>WTCC01000024.1 GCA_013138755.1 Gammaproteobacteria bacterium | reverse complement strand
CTGGAAACAGCATATAAACAAATACTACGGCCAGTAAGCTCACCGCCGTCAGCACCTGCAGACTGTAAGCCAACGATACTGTCTGACGTAATATCACAGCCAATAACCAGGCTGGTAACCACGCGATCAATACAAATACTACCGCCACTTGCGGTGTCGCAAAAATTAGATAGGCAAATAATGCAGCGCCTAACGATGCTAGAGCAGTAGCAACCAAACCTCGTTGCGGACCATGTACTAACGTAACCAGTACGATAGCTGCCGCGCTAATCCAGGCAGCTGGCGGGAATATCAATCCTAATATGGCCAGTGTGGCAGCAACCAACGCTGCCTGACTTTGACCTTTTAAAATAAAACCTGCCAGAAATAACACTCAATAAACTCCAGTTAACAAAGTGCTAATCCATCATCACCCAAATCTGTCATCGATACACAACAACAAAAATGGGCAACCATTTCAATCTTTATTTGTGACTATCCGTATAAGGGATAAGCGCAAGATAACGTGCAACTTTAACTGCTTTAGTTAATTTGCGTTGGTATTTTGCTTTCGTACCAGTAATACGTGCCGGTACAATTTTTCCACTTTCAGAAACAAAAGACTTAAGTAACTCAAGATCTTTATAATCAACGTCAGTAATACCTTCCGCAGTAAAACGACAATAACGTTTACGTCTAAAATTCGCTGCCATCTCTATCTCCTACTCTGCAGGCGCTGATTTATCAGCGGCTGAATCTTCATTATTTTCTGTTTTTGCTGCCACTTCTTCTTTAGCTACTGGTGCAGGTTCTTTAGCTACTGGCGCAGGTCTTGAAGCTGCCCGTTTATCAGCTGCATCTTCTTCACTCTTAGCCTTAGCTAGAGCAGACATATCGGTAACAGCCTCATCACGTTTAACGATTAAACTGCGAATAACTGCGTCGTTAAATTTAAATGCCGTTTCAATTTCATCACGCACGTCTTGATTACATTCAACGTTCATTAAAACGTAATGTGCTTTATGAATTTTGTTGATTGAATAAGCCAACTGGCGACGACCCCAGTCTTCTAGACGGTGGACTTTGCCGCCATTTGATTCAACTGTTGCTTTGTAACGATCGATCATAGCTGGTACTTGTTCGCTCTGATCAGGATGCACAAGAAATACGATTTCGTAGTGACGCATAATTTTCCTCTCGGTTAAGCCCCCCATCAATGGTGGTGGAGCAAGGGATATTCAAATTGTAGGGCGCGAAGTATACAGGGAAAACAGTAAATAGTGAACAGTGAATAACGAACAGTTAAAACAGGCGGCAACGCCGCCACAACAAGCGTTCAGCACACTGTTACTAATTTTTTAAACTATTCGTTATTCACTGTTCACTATTCACTGCTATTAAGAGCGACGCCAGATCGTCTTCCCATCTTTATCTTCTAGCACGATGCCCATAGCATCTAATTCATCGCGAATCCGATCAGCTTCAGCCCAATCTTTATTCTTTCTCGCAGCGTTTCTAGCCGCTATCAGAGCATCAATATCAGTACCATCGTCGTTATCACCTGCTCCAGTCTGTAAAAACTGTTCAGCATCTACTTCTAACAGACCTAAAACATTGGCAAGATTCTTCAATACTGCGGCCTTCTTTGCAGCAGCATCGATATCTTCATCACGCAGACGATTAACCTGATTTGCCAGATCAAACAGCACCGCCAATGCTTCAGGCGTGTTGAAATCATCATCCATCGCTTGCTTGAATGCTTCTATAGCAGGATCGCTTGAATCAAAAGATTCAGACACATCGAGGTCACGCAAAGTATTGTACAGCCGTGATAATGCAGTACGCGCAGTATCTAATAACTGATCTGAATAATTCAGCGGACTTCGATACTGACTGGCAAGCACGAAATAACGAATCTCTTCACCTTTGTAGAGCTTCAATATCTCACGCACGGTAAAAAAGTTGTCTAACGACTTTGACATTTTTTCGTCATTGATACGAACAAATCCGTTATGCATCCAGAGATTAACAAAAGTTTCACCCGTCGCTGCTTCTGATTGTGCTATTTCATTCTCATGATGCGGAAACTGAAGGTCCTGCCCACCACCATGGATGTCAAAATGATTACCCAGACAACAGGTCGACATGGCCGAACACTCTATGTGCCAACCTGGACGACCTTTACCCCAAGGTGAATCCCATGATGGCTCATTAGGTTTCGCAGCCTTCCACAGTACAAAGTCCAGTGGGTCATCCTTACGCTCATCGACGGCAACACGCTCACCTGCTCGTAAATCTTCAAGTTTTTTACCTGACAATTTACCGTAACCTTCGAAGGCGCTGACATCATAATAAACATCGCCACCCTCTTCTTCTGTCTCTGCCGTATAAGCAAAACCTTTATCGATCAAGGTTGTCACCATATCGATGATGCCTTTCATAGAAGCAGTAGCACAAGGCTCTTCCGTTGGAGGCATCACCCCCAATGCTTCAGAATCCTCGTGCATAGCCTGTATAAAACGCTTGGTTAATTCAGAAAAGTCTTCACCGTTTTCATTGGCTCGATTAATAATCTTGTCGTCAATATCTGTAATGTTTCGCACATAAGTTACATCGTACCCGCTATAGCGCAGATAACGCGTTACCGCATCAAACACTACAAGCACTCGTGCATGCCCGAGATGGCATAAGTCGTATACCGTCATACCACAGACATACATACTGACTTTGCCAGGTTCTATCGGCGTGAAAACTTCTTTTTTCCTGGTCAAACTATTATGTATTTTCAACATGCGCCTAAGTTAATGCTCCGGTATATGTGCCCGCTGGTCGTAAAAAATTAGTTAATGAATAAAAGATGCGGAATATTAACGGATTAGCGAATGAAGCGCTAACGAATCCACCCGATGCAGGTTAAACTACTGCACTTTATTACAATGAACGATATTCAGAGTACAAACATGGTAAAAGTTTTATTTGTCTGTATGGGCAATATATGCAGATCGCCTACAGCCGAAGGTGTTTTTCGACATCAAGTTGAACAAGCCAATTTAACCGACCAGATATCTATCGATTCTGCAGGCACTCACGCATACCACGTTGGCAACCCACCCGATGGTCGCGCACAGAGCGCCGCCCTAAAAAGAAACGTGGACTTAAGTGAGCAACGTGCACGACGTGTTAGCGCTGACGATTTTTTAGCATTCGATTACGTTATCGCAATGGATGAAAGCAACAAAGATGATCTGCTAGCCATCTGCCCAGAAGGCTACGAAGACAGAATCCACCTGTTCCTGAATTTTTCTGAGTGCGAGGAAATAGAAGTGCCAGACCCTTATTATGGACAGGGTCGTGGTTTTGAGATCGTGCTAAATCTTGTTGAAGATGCATCTAACGGATTATTAAAGCATATCAATACCTAACTCTCCGCCAGACGCACTCACTGCAGGCTAACTTACCGCCCTACGCTACACAACAATGCTTAGTTTTAATCATCTATAACCGACGTTGCCGACCTATTTTCATTTGATGTAGGTTGCTTGTCAGCAGTTTTTTCAGATGTTTTATTTTCTGCAACTGGTTTGCTCGCTGCAGGCGTCGATGCCGTTTTATTTTGTTCCTTCGACGCACCTTTATCGACTGGCGTCGCTTTTGGTTTTGCTTTCGATTTAACCTGCGGTGCCGGCTCAGCCTTACCATGTGATGCTGGCTGTGCTGCAGTCGTTACATTTTTCTGCCCTGATTCATTACTTTTAGCTTCATTGCTTTTAGTTTCGTTATCAGCAGAGGTTTTATTTCTCGAGCGGTTACTACCACGACGTCGATTGCGATTCGACTGCCCGCCTGATTTTTTACTCTGCTGCCCGCCAGTCTGAGCAGAGTCTTGACCTTTAGTTGCATCAGGCTTCGATTGTTTAGTCTTATTTGTAGATGCGCTTGAAGAGTCCTGTCTATTATCTGGCTTACGGTTGCGATTACGGCTACGATTACGGTTGCGGTTTCTGTTCTGACCACCTCTATTCCCATCACGTTGATTACCGCCTCGATTCGACGATCGTCGCGCAGGCGCCGATTTCTCTTCGACTTCCTCAGGCTTATCGTCACCACTGAACAACGAAACGATCTTACCTAATATTCCTTTTGAACTAGTTTTAGCTACAACCTCAGGTTTAGGCTCAGGAGCTTTTACTGAAGGACGCCGCCCAGGCTTAATTGATGAAACAGCCGCTTGCTCAGGCTGTATCGGTTTCTCTTCTGTCACATTCACCGAATAGTTATCATCTTTTTCAGCGCGCTGATAGCTCGCTTTTTCATCATTTTCATCATGATCACTTTTACGAATTCGTTCTACTTTATATTGCGGTGTTTCTAACGTTGGGTTTGCCACAATCAAGACATGAATATTTGACAACTTTTCAATATCAGCGATCGCCTGCCGTTTTTCATTGAGCATATAAGTGGCAACATCGACAGGCACTTGAATATCAACGCGCGCAGTACCCGATTTCAACGCTTCTTCTTCAAGAACACGAACCAAAGATAAGGATAGTGATTCAACAGTACGAATAGTTCCCTGACCTGTACAGCGCGGACAAACGATCTGCGTTGACTCACCAAGAGAAGGCTTCAGGCGTTGACGAGACATCTCCATCAAGCCAAAACGAGAAATACGTCCAATCTGTACACGCGCTCGATCACGTTGCGTCGCTGCATTCAAACGACCTTCGACCGAACGTTGATTACGATTATTCATCATATCGATGAAATCGATAACCACCAGACCGCCCAGATCCCTTAAACGTAACTGCCGTGCAACTTCATCAGCCGCTTCCAGATTAGTATTAGTTGCTGTTTCTTCAATATCACCACCTTTTGTTGCTCGCGCCGAGTTAACATCGATAGAAATCAACGCTTCCGTGTGATCGATAACGATGGAGCCACCAGAAGGCAACTGCACTTCACGACGATAAGCCGATTCGATCTGATTCTCTACCTGAAAGCGATTAAACAACGGTACCGTATCATCGTAGTACTTGATCTTCTGTACACTGTTCGGCATCACTTGCTGCACGAAGTCCATCGCTGAATCAAAGACTTCTTTTGAATCGATCAACACTTCAGAAATATCACTTCTGAAGTAGTCTCTCAGTGCGCGCGTCGTAACATCGCTTTCCTGATAGATTAAAAATGGTGACGGCCTCTCAGCTGCCGCTGCTTCAAAAGCAGTCCAGAGCTGCAATAGATAATCCAGATCCCACTGTAGTTCTTCGGAATTACGACCAACACCCGCAGTACGCACGATCAGCCCCATACCATTTGGTACTTCGAGCTGACTTAAAGCCTCACGGATCAGATTTCGATCTTCACCTTCGATACGGCGTGAAACACCACCTGCGCGCGGGTTATTTGGCATCAATACCAGATAACGTCCAGCCAGGCTGATGAATGTTGTTAGAGCAGCACCTTTGTTACCGCGCTCTTCTTTTTCTATCTGAATGACTACTTCTTGCCCTTCTTTGATAGCTGTACGAATATCAGGACGACCAGAAGACTTCTGCGCCTCCTCAGTAAAGTACATGCGAGATATTTCTTTGAAAGGTAAAAATCCATGACGCTCTGCGCCATAATCAACAAAACAAGCCTCTAAGCTTGGCTCTACGCGGGTAATTTTACCTTTGTATACGTTGGATTTTTTTTGTTCCCGTGATGGGACTTCGACGTCCAGATCGTAAAGTTGCTGACCATCTACCATGGCCACACGCACTTCCTCTTTCTGGACTGCATTGATAAGAATACGTTTCATTTGCAGTTAAACCTGTTGTTAGTGCGACTTTCAACTCACTTTCAATACTACGCGACAGTCGGTCTTGAAATAGACGAGCTGCGTACTGCAATGCATAGAAACATAGCGCCAATAAGAAAATCATGGACGTCAATATATATGTCTCTTGCAGAGTATCGGTATTATCAGTGATAAAAGTCGGGAAAATCATTAAAAATAAAAATCGTTTTTTACTTGTTATTCGTCTTTGCATTCCGTTTTTTCATAGATCAAACGGTAAAACAAACACATAAAATCAGCTAAGCCTACACTTCCAGCATTATTAAAATTACGCTACTGTTACAAAACAGTTCAAACTGGACGCTATCTTCGGCTAAATTACAGCTTCTTGCCGTCTTGATGACCATTCACCAAGTTGTTCCTTCCTTATTGCCTTATTATTTTTTTATCTGGCTAAATCCTAACGATGCTACAGATTACAGCTAATTCCAATTAGCGCTAGCATTCGCACCTCTGAGTCTGTCAAAATGCGAACCCTCGGTCAACCCCTATATTTAATTTACCAAAAGATGCAAACAAGTCACAACAAAGCCACTCTAGTCACTATAAGTGAAAATCAATCCGGTCAACGCATCGATAACTTTTTGCTCAAGCATTTAAAAGGCGTACCCAAAAGCCACATATATCGTCTGCTCCGCAGCGGTCAGGTAAGAGTAAACAGCGGCAGAAAAAAACCTCATTACAAGTTACAAACCGATGACACATTGAGAATACCACCTGTACGAGTTGCAGAAAATACAGCCGACCATATTCCATCGTCTGTTATTCAGATACTAGAAAACTCTATCCTTTTTGAAGATGACAACATCATCGCCATCAACAAGCCATCGGGCATAGCCGTTCATAAAGGCAGCGGATTAAGTTTTGGCATCATCGAAGCATTTAGGCAAATCTACCCTGAACAACCTTTGGAGCTAGTGCATCGTTTGGATCGCGAAACGAGCGGCTGCCTCTTGCTTGCAAAAAACCGACAGATTCTCGCCCAACTTCACGAATTGCTACGTCACGAAAAAATTGTTCGCATCGAAAAAACCTACCTCGCCCTACTTAGCGGGCAATGGCAAGGAGGCAGCAAAACAATAGATACCGGTATCAGTAAAATAAAACGGAGCGGTGAGCACATCATGCAGACCGATGAAAATGGTGACAGAGCAATCAGCCATTTTGAACCACTAGAGATCTTCAATAACTGCAGCTTGATGAAAATAAAGATAGAAACAGGTCGCACACATCAGATTCGCGTTCATGCATTACACAGCAATCACCCTATTATTGGCGACAGCAAATACGGTGATAAAAAGACAAATCAATTTTTCAGAACACTCGGCTTAAAGCGGCTTTTCTTACATGCGCAGCAATTGCATTTACCACTTACTGACCCCATTACGATAAATGCACCATTAAGTGACGATTTAGAACATCTATTACAAAAACTGAGACAGACCACCTGACAATACTATGAAAAAATTTCCTCTTATAGTTTTCGACTGGGACGGCACCCTGGTCGATTCGATCGAGCGTATCGTCACCAGCCTGCAACATGCCAGCAAACAGGCTGCCAGGATAAATATCAGCGAAAATCAGGCTAAAAACGTCATTGGCCTTGGCCTGATGGAAGCGATTACTCAATTACATCCTGAGCTGGATGCGAAACACAATATAACTGAACTAGAAAACATCGCCGATACTTACCGACACCATTATCTTTTCGAAAATCCTACACCCGCTCCACTTTTCACTGGCGTGAACCAATTATTGGATGAACTCCGTCACGATGGTTACACACTCGCAATTTCCACAGGAAAAAGCCGAGCTGGACTGAAACAATCAATCGAAGAGCATGATGTAAACGACTATTTCGCAACTACTCGCTGCGCTGGTGAAAACAAATCCAAACCACACCCCGAAATGCTTCACGAAATTCTTCATGAGTTGAACTTTTCTGCAGACGAAGCAGTCATGATTGGTGACAGCATTCACGATCTTGAAATGGCCAATAACGCCAATATGAAATGCATCGGTGTAACACATGGAGTACATGATGCAAAAACATTAGAAAATCATAATCCCTTAATTTGTTTAAGCAATATCGCGGATTTATCTGATTATTTAAACCATAATCACCCTTAGCAAACAGTATTACTAATTACAGGAAATCATCATGTCTGACACCAACGGCTCATGGGAAAGAGAAATCGTTACCCAACTGGCTGAATCCAGCCTAAAAGAACAACGCCGCTCGCGACGCTGGGGGATTTTTTTCAAACTCCTTACCTTTATTTACATCGGTGCCATCGTATTTATTTTTGGTAGCGCAAGTCTTACTGAAGTTACATCAAGTGAGAAACATACCGCATTAGTCGAATTAAATGGTGTCATCGCTGACGATAAGTTGGCAAGTGCCGATACTGTTATAACAGCTCTACGCGACGCATTCGACGACGAAAATAGTGCTGGAGTGATTTTAAGAATAAATAGTCCAGGTGGTTCGCCGGTACAATCTGGTTACATTTACGATGAAATACTGCGATTACGAGAATTACACCCTGATACTCCTTTGTATGCTGTTGTAACCGATGTATGCGCCTCAGGTGGATATTACATCGCCGCGGCCGCTGATAAAATTTATGCTGACAAAGCGAGCATTATTGGCTCTATCGGTGTTCGCATGGATAACTTCGGTTTTGTTGACGCCATGAGTAAATTAGGCGTTGAACGCCGCACCTTGACCGCTGGAAAAAACAAAGCTTTACTAGATCCATTTTTACCGATTGACGAAAACACTACAGCACACATGCAAGTCATGCTAACTGAGATACATAAACAATTTATTGACGCTGTTAAAGCTGGCCGTGGCGATAGACTTGATACCAGCATAGAAGGCCTTTTTTCTGGCTTGATATGGACCGGAGAAGCAGCCGTAAATATAGGTCTGGTTGATGAACTAGCAAGTTCTAGCCATGTTGCACGCGAAGTTATCGGCGAAGAGACCATCGTTAACTTCACAGTTAAAGACGACATCATCGAACGCTTTGCTCAGCGATTTGGTTCTGCTACAGCGCAAACAATCAGCTCACAATTCTTTTCGATCACACCAAGATAACCGCTGGATACACTATCATCTACCAACCAATAAAGCGTTGTTTATATGGCGCTTTATTGGTTGCATTAATAATTGATACAATTGTTTTTATTGTTATTTTTATTAACAAAAACAGATAATTACCACTTTTACGACTAGAATCATTTTATCTAGTTACCTTAGATATCAAATCATCAAATTCCACTAATAAAGTTCGGTCCAGAACCGGCTTTATCCCCCTTTAACTTATCTCATAACAAATGGATTTGAGGCCACAAGCATGAAAACTAAAGTTTTCAAAACCGATTGGTTTACAGGTCTTGCGATCACTTGTGTGTTGCTAATTTTCTCTAATTCTAATTTTCTAGAGAGCATTGAACGGAGCGCTTATGATTACGGGGTAAGATCATCGTCGCGTATCGCTAGCGACGATATTGCCATCATCGCAATCGATGACAAAAGCATAGACGAAATAGGTCGATTCCCCTGGTCTCGCGATATCCATGCACAGATGTACGATGCACTTACAGAAGGCGGCGCAAAAGTTATCGGCCAAACAACCTTTTTTCCTGAGCCTCAGTTAGACCCGGGGTTGAAGTTTATTCGCGAACTCAAAGACTATTTTAGAAAAAGTCATCTCTCTCACGTTCCTGAAGAGATTCAGAAACTCGACACTGTTATCAATCAAAGCCGTAAGATCGTTAGAAAGAAAAATGATCGCAATGGCCGCATTGCGATTGATAATATTGCCAACAAGCTCGACCATGCCCTACTACATCAGCAGATTGATACAGATATAGAAACGATTACCAGGCAACTGGAATTAGCTGAAACATCGCTGGACACTGATAACATCTTTGCACAGAGCATTCAAAAAGCCGGCAATATCATCTTCAACGTACCGGTAATCCATGGGCCGCTTCACGGCAAACCTGATGGAGTAATTCCACCGTTCATTGCTAAAAACAAACTACATAAAAATAATATAGCCATCGGTAAAAAACGAAACTCAACACCATTGCCTGTTGTTGAGATGAAATACCCCATTGCAATTCTAGGCGCACAAGCAGATGCGATGGGTATGACGGCACCACTATTAGATATCGATGGCAGCATTCGCACTGAAGCATTAGCGATCAATTATTTTGGAGACTATTATCCCTCTATGGCCTTGATGCTAGCCGCAAAAAATCTAAACCTTAATATCGAAGATATAAAAATTACCACTGGCTCAAACATCAAACTAGGTCGCTTAAAAATTAAGACCAACAGCTTGTCGATGATGAATACTTTCTTTTATCACAAAGATAGCAATACTCAGATATTTCCCATTGATTCATTTTCCGATGTTCTCCATGGCAATATATCGACTGAAAAATACAACAACAAAATTGTACTGATCGGCGTGACAGCACTAGGTATCGGCGACACTTTCTCAACACCGGTACACTCTGCAATGCCGCCGGTTATCATGCTAGCGCACTCTGTTTCGAGTATTTTGAATGAAGATTTTTTCATCGAACCTGAATGGGGGCCATATGCACGACTCGCTGCATTAATTTTTATCGCTTTATATATCATGTTAGTGCTACCAAAACTGAATGCGGCAATCGGTTTTATTGTTACCTGCATATTACTGTTCGTACTATATATGGCGCACTTTGAAATGATGACAGCACAAGGAATTTGGCTACAACTGGTAGCACCTGCTCTACTACTGATAACAGGTCATATCTTGTTAACGACAAAACATTTCTTTTTATCTGAGAGAAATAAAGCTCAGCTTGATGTCGAGTCAGCAGAAAGCAATCGGATGTTAGGGCTTTCACTGCAAGGACAAGGACAACTTGACATTGCATTCGAAAAATTTCGCAAGCTGCAACTGAACGACGCAACTCTTGAACTACTATACAACCTCGCATTGGACTACGAACGCAAACGTCAATTCAATAAGGCGGGGTCTGTATATTCTTATATCTCAGATTTTAATAGTGACTTCCGTGATATTAAAAAACGCGCTGCACGTGCTCGATCACTGGAAGATAGCGTCCTGCTTGGCAGTAATGGCGCTGCATCACATGGCGCAACATTGATACTCGGAGACAATGATATTGAAAAACCCACGCTTGGTCGATACACGATTGAACGTGAGCTAGGAAAAGGTTCTATGGGTGCAGTATATCTAGGAAATGACCCAAAGATATCGCGTACCGTAGCCATAAAAACCATGGCTTTATCACAAGAGTTCGAAGAAGATAAATTAATTGAAGTCAAAGAGCGTTTTTTCCGTGAAGCAAAAACAGCTGGTCGGCTAACGCACCCGAATATCGTCACCATATACGATGCAGGTGAAGAACAAGACCTTGCGTACATAGCGATGGAGTTCCTTAAAGGTAACGATCTAACCAGATATATTAAAAGAAACACTCTGCTGCCTGTCACACAGGTTTTATCAATCATTCAGCGTGCAGCAGACGGTATAGACTACGCACATCGAAACAATGTTGTCCATCGCGATATCAAACCCGCAAATATCATGTGGGACCAGGATACTGACGTATTAAAAATTACAGATTTCGGTATCGCACGAATCACAGATCTGAGCAAAACAAAAACTGGAACAATACTCGGCACCCCTGCTTACATGTCGCCTGAACAACTTTCAGGAAAAAAAGTTACCGGACAATCAGATATTTTTTCTCTTGGGATATTATTATTTCAGATGGTCACAGGGAAACTGCCATTCGAGGCCGACTCCATGGCTGCGGTCATGTATAAGATCGCCAACGATCCACATCCCGTACCACAATCAATTAACCGCAAGATTCCTAAGTGTGTCACTGTAGTCATCAATCGCGCCATGGAAAAAGATATTAATAAACGCTACAAACACGGTAAAGACATGGCTTCCGATATTGGCAAATGCCTACGGATAATCAATGCTGAAGATAAAGTTTAATGAGCATCAAAAGTAAAATCTTACTCCACGGCCAAACCGATACCGGTTTAGTTCGCGATCAGAATGAAGACGCGATCGGCTGCAATGAAGACATAGCACTCGCCATACTCGCTGACGGCATGGGTGGGCATCGTGGTGGCGAAATGGCTAGCGCGATAACCGTCAGCACCCTTCTTGAATCAATAACCCATGAAGCCATCAAACACAGCACGGCCGACCGATTACTTCATAATGCTATAACGCAAGCTAACAAAAATGTATGCAACACTTCTAAAACAAGCCCGCATTATCGCGGCATGGGCACAACGATCGTCGCAGTCTTGTTTTATGATAACTGCTTCACCGTCGCTCACGTTGGCGATTCACGACTCTATCGTCTACGAGACGCTCAACTCAAACAGATAACCTGCGACCACAGTTTTGTACAAGAACAGATTGATCTAGGGTTGCACACTGCAGAACAGGCAAGAAAGTCACCTAACAAAAACCTCATCACTCGTGCCATCGGCATTGATAACGATGTGCAGATTGATATACAGACGGACGTTGCCATGCGTGATGACATATACCTACTGTGCTCAGATGGCGTCAACGATATGCTTGAAGATGATTTAATCAAAGCAACGTTGATAGATA
>WTCC01000086.1 GCA_013138755.1 Gammaproteobacteria bacterium | reverse complement strand
CCGATGTTTCGTGCTAACACGGTTTATGAGGGTGAGTATCTATTAGGTACTTCAATCGCACGTCCTTTGATCGCAAAACGCATGGTAGAGATCGCCAATGAAACTGGCGCTGATGCTATTTCGCACGGTGCGACAGGTAAGGGTAATGATCAGATCCGTTTCGAGTTGGGGGCTTACGCGCTGAAACCTGGTGTACATGTTATTGCGCCATGGCGTGAGTGGGATCTGTTGTCTCGCGAAAAATTAATGAAGTATGCGGCTGATCACGGTATCGAAGTGGATTTTGATAAAGGTAAAAAATCACCGTATTCGATGGATGCAAACTTGCTTCATATCTCGTACGAAGGTGGTATTTTAGAAGACCCGTGGGCAGAAGCTGAAGATGACATGTGGCGCTGGACAGTGTCTGCTGAACAAGCACCTGATAAAGCAACATATCTAGAACTAACGTACGAAAAAGGTGACATCGTTGCTATCGATGGCAAGACGATGACGCCAGCGCAAGTGCTTGCGGAATTGAACCGTATCGGTGGTGAAAATGGTGTTGGTCGATTAGATATCGTCGAGAATCGTTACATCGGTATGAAATCGCGCGGCTGCTATGAAACACCGGGTGGTACGATTATGCTACGTGCGCATCGTGGCATGGAATCGTTAACACTTGATCGTGAAGTGGCGCATCTGAAAGATGAGTTGATGCCGCGTTATGCAACGCTGATATATAACGGTTATTGGTGGAGCGCTGAGCGTGAGATGCTGCAGAAGATGATTGATGCTTCTCAGGAATTTGTGAACGGTGTGGTGCGAGTAAAATTATATAAGGGTAATGTGGATGTGGTTGGTCGCAAATCAGATGATTCATTATTTGATGAGAATATTGCAACCTTTGAAGACGATGGCGGTGCCTACGATCACAAAGATGCTGACGGGTTCATCAAGCTGAATGCTCTACGCTTGAGAATGCAGGCAAATCGTCGAGGTTGATCGATAGTGTATTTGTCTCCCTCTCCATCTCCCTCTGGGGGAGGGATGGTTTCAGTTAGGAAGTCGCTACAGTAAAAACAGTGTGGCCAGACCAAGAAAAGAAAACAGTCCAACTATATCCGTAATCGTTGTTAGAATGACGCTACCTGCGATGGCAGGGTCAATTTTTAGTTTTGTCATGACGATAGGTATGATAACGCCCGAGAAGGCGGCGACGAATAAATTGATAATGGTCGCGGCGGCAATCACATATCCGATCTGAATATCATCAAACCAGAATACGGCAATAGCTGCGATGACTATTGCCCATCCTATACCGTTAAATAGACCAACGATAATCTCCTTACCGATCAACCATCTTCTATTACTTCTGCTGACTTGGCCGAGTGCCAGGCCGCGAACAACAAGGGTTAATGTTTGTGTGCCTGCAATACCACCCATGCTAGCGACAACATTCATTAATACAGCAATCGTTACGACTTTTTCTAAGGTGCCTTCAAAGTTTGATACTACCCATGAAGCTAAAAATGCTGTGATCAGGTTGATGCCTAACCAGACAGCGCGACGTCGTGCGCTAGGGATAGCCGGTGCGAATAAATCTTCTTCTTCGGTTAAACCTGCCATACCGAGCACAGAATGTTCTGCCTCATCACGAATAACGTCGACGACGTCATCGACTGTAATACGGCCCAGTAGTTTCATGTTTTCATCAACGACCGGTGCTGAAAACAGATCATGTGTTTCGAATATTTTTGCAACATCATCATCTTCCATGCTGGCTTTGATGATTTCAATATCACGGTTCATTACTTCGGCGACAGTCAGTTCGGTATCGCTAGTAAGGATTTTGGATAACGATAGTGTGCCGACAAATAAATTATCACGTGTGGTTACAAATAAACTATCTGTGTTTTCAGGTAGTTTATCCATGCGTCTCAGATAACGTAGAACAACATCTAAAGTCACCTCGCTGCGAACGGTGATGGTATCGGTGTTCATCAGACCACCGGCACTATCCTCGGGGTATGATAAAACGGCTTCAAGTCGTTCGCGGTGCTGGGTGTCTAATGATGTCAGTACCTGTGTGGTAACGCGACCGGGTAGTGACTGGATAAAGTCTGCCAGGTCATCGACGTCCATGCCTTCGGTAGCACTGACTAGGTCCTGTAATGACATGTCGCGGATCAAGGTGGAGCGAAGCTCTTCACCTAACTGGATGAGTACTTCACCTTCTTTTTCTGAATCGACAAGTTCCCAGATTATGTTGCGTTCTGTGTGGGGTAGTGATTCGAGTAGGTGGGCAATTTCTGCAGGGCTTAGCTCATTTAACATGCCGCGAGCATGTTGCATAGTGCCAGTTTCCATCGCATCGGCTAGCGCAAGGATTTGATCTTCAGTTTTTTGTGAACGATCTTGATCCATGATGGCTGTTTTTATTATTGATATATGATGACTGTTTCTTTATCCGAGTGTAGCATGAGTGGTGATGGAATAAATATTTCCGGCTTATAAAAGACGAAATGATGCGTGCGTGTAGTGCTAAAGCGTTTTTAGTGCGCGGTGTTACAGCAGGTTAACCAGTTTTTGAACACGAGTTTTTATTTCATTGGAATCATATGTCTGTAAAATTTTCTGCGTTTCAAGCTGTAAATTTTTCAGTGTACTGTTTACGATGATATGTTTGATCTCTAGCAGAGCGTTAGCTGGCACGCTGAAATATTCTAGTCCCATGCCCAACAATAGTCTGGTATATAAGGTGTCGCTCGCCATTTCCCCGCACATGGAAACGGGGATGTTGGCTTTTTTTCCGCCTTCTATAATCATCTGGATTAACTTTAGAACAGCTGGATGTAGTGGGTCGTATAAATAGTTTACTTCATCATCGATACGATCAAGCGCTAGCGTGTACTGGATTAAGTCATTTGTGCCGATAGAAAGAAAATCGAGTTTTTTAGCAAAGGCATCTACCGCAAGAGCGGCAGCAGGTACTTCGATCATAGCGCCAACAGGGATGGCCTTATCAAAACCAATCTGCATCTTTTTAAGTGTTTGCTTCGCCTCTTCAATTAATACCAGTACCTGGTCAAGTTCCTCGACGTTGGTCAGCATAGGTATCATTATACGAACTGGGCCAAACGCAGAGACGCGTAATATCGCTAATAGCTGTGGCATGAACTCTTGTGGTTCTTTAAGGCATCGACGGATAGCTCGAAGGCCCATCGCAGGATTATGAGCCATCGGGCCATGGTCGATAGTGTCCTGTATTTCTTTGTCGGCTCCTAGATCCATTGTACGGATGGTTAATGGTTTTCCATCCATTGCCTTCACTGCGCGTTTATACGTAGTGAAATGTGTTCTTTGATCTGGCCATTGATTGAGTTCGATGAATAACATTTCTGTGCGATATAACCCGACGCCTGTGTCGTCGTATTTTTTTATCGTGCGTATGTCTGCAGGCCGATCGATATTTCCGTGCAGGGTGATCTGTTTTTTATCGAGAGTGATTGCAGGTTTTCCGCTGAGGTCGTTTAGCAGATTTCGTTTGGCTGTCTCAGTTCGTTTTACCGAGCGGTAGTATTTTAGTGATTTATTATCTGGCGAATTGATAATAAATCCGGCCATGCCATCGATAACAAGAGTCTCGCCGCGTTGAATTAGCTGGCGAGCATGATGTAGTCCGACTATTGCAGGAATACCAAGGTTCCTGGCTAGGATGGCAGTGTGTGATAGTGGTCCGCCATATTCGGTGACGAAACCAGCAATTTTTTGGTGCTGCATAACGATGGTGTCAGCAGGAGTAAGGTCATCAGCAATAATAATCTTACCTTTGTATGATTGATTATCGCTACTTTGATCTTTACCGGCAAGGCAGCTCTGTATGCGTTTAACCACATGTAGAACATCATCTTTACGTGTGCGTAGATAAGGGTCTTCCATCTCATCGAATACTTGCACGAGTCTTTCGCCTTGCATCTGAAGTGCCCACTCGGCGTTGCAGGAGTACTCTTTTATATTGCTTACAGTGCCGTCATTAAATGCTGGATCTTCTAGCATTAGTAAATGCGTATCGATAAAGACAACGATATCACTTGCCGTGTTCTTAGCTATCTTCTCTTTTATATCGTGTAATTGTTTACTGGCCTGTGTGAGTGCAGTTTTGAATCGTTTTATTTCAGCTTTTAGCTCAGAAGCCGGTAGTGTGATCTTCGCTGTATCAAGTTGTTCGCGAGCGATGACATGAGCTTCGCCAATAGCGATGCCTTTTGATACTCCTATGCCGCTGATGTAGATGCTCAAGCCGATATTCTCCTCATAGCGCCTGTTATTGCTCTATTACTCATCTTCATTAAAGCGGTTGTTTATCAACTCTTCGAGTTTTTTCATGCTCTCGTCTTCATCTTCGCCATTTGCGTAAAGCGTTACTGTTGATCCCTTGCTTGCAGCAAGCATCATTACACCCATGATGCTCTTACCATTCACTCGTCGTTTGTCTTTTTCTATTTCGATATGTGACGAGAAGTTCGACGCAAGTTGCACGAACTGTGCGGCAGCTCTGGCATGCATGCCTAATTTGTTTATGATTTCCAGATCTTTGCTAACGCTCATAATAGTCTACTTAAATTTTGGTTTCTGTGGTGTGGTCTTGAATGCCAAGATGCGCTCCTTCTAGTGCTCTTTGAAGTAACTCATCTTCCTGCTCTTCACGATAATTAAGTAATCGTATGACCATCGGTAAGTTTACGCCGCTAACCAGATGCCCCTGGTATTTGGTGGCCAGTTGTTGTGCGACATTGCTCGGTGTGCTGCCGTAGATATCAGTAATAAAAAATAGGCCATCATCAGTATTTAGTGTTGTTAGATTATTTTCTATATCACTAACTATGTTATCTAGTGATGCGCCCATGGGTATCTCAAGGTAAGATATATTACTGTTTGGTTTTTGTACGATAGCTTCACCGATAGTTAATAGATTACTGGCGATACCCTCATGGGTGACGAAAAATAACGCAATACTCATAATTTTAATCTGGGTATGTGTTTAGTTCGCGATGATGAATTGAGACATTGTCATGATTCGCTCTAAAATCATCGTGCAATGTTTCTGCGATGAAAACTGAACGATGTTGACCACCCGTACAGCCTATTGAAATGGTTAGATAGTATCTGTTTTGCTTTATGAATCTTGGTATGGCGAAATTTAAATAAGTTTTAATATGCTCCAGCATCTGTTGTACATCATCCTGACCCTGCAAAAAAGCAATAACCTCAGGGTCCTGTCCTGTCAGTGCTCGTAAGTTAGGTTCCCAGTGTGGATTGGGTAAACAGCGGACATCGAAAACAAAATCTGAGTCGGCGGGTGCGCCATTTTTGAAACCAAAGGAATGGAATAGGAGTGAAAGGTTAGTCTTTGACCTTTTAACTACCCGCTCTTTTATGTAACTTCTCAGTTCGTGAATGTTTGTGTAAGTCGTATCGATATATAGGTCTGCCGCGGTAGCGACATCTTTTAATAAACTGCGTTCGACTTCGATCGCTTCAGATAGCGGTAAGCCTTTTTTAGTTAGCGGATGTTTGCGTCTGGTATCGCTGAAACGCTTTATCAGAGTGTCGAGCTCGGCCTGTATGTAAATTATTTCTATTTCAATTTTTGTTTCTGTATCTCTCTGTTGTATCCATTCGATAATGGTGCCGAAGTCACGGAGATCTTCTGAATCGCTTCGGGCATCTATGCCTACAGCAATGTTGTCATATAGCTGGACGCGGCGACTTAAGATCCGATCGACAAATTGTGGTAATAAGCCGATAGGCAAGTTGTCGACGCAATAATAATCTTCGTCTTCAAGCGTATGCAGTGCGACTGTTTTTCCTGAGCCTGACAAGCCACTGATTATGATTAATTTCATGACAGGTGTTCGATATTTATTAGCTGTTTTCTATGGCTTGTTGTTGCAGGTCGATCAGCTGCTGACTGGCATCATAACCATTATGCATCAATATGTGGTTACGTACGGCGGCTTCGACTATGACAGCAAGGTTGCGGCCGGGTGCAACGGGGATGACGGTGACGGGAATTTCAACATCAAGAATTTCCTGTATCTTGTTGTGTCCTTTTAGTCGATTAAAGTGGTTGTGGTTGTCGTCGTTCATCTTTTCCATGTGAATGATCAGGCGTAAGTATTTATTAATCTTTATCGCGTTGTCGCCGTACATCTCACGAATATTTAATACCCCGAGACCGCGAACTTCCATAAAGCCTTGTAAGATGCTTGGGCTGCGACCATCAAGAATATCTGGGCCTATACGAGTAAATTCTGGTGCGTCATCTGCCACTAGACGGTGGCCGCGAGAAATAAGCTCTAGTGCTAACTCGCTTTTACCTACACTGCTTTCGCCGGTAATTAATACGCCGGTGCCGAGAACTTCCATGAAGACCCCGTGAATGATCTCTTTTTTGGAAAATAACTTGTGCAGATAATAACGTGCTATATCAACGACATCATTACTTTCTACCTGGCAGCTTAATACTGGAACTTTGTATTTATTCGCGTATTCGCATAGTAACTCGGGAACAGGCAGGTCATCAGATAAGATGATGGCGACCGTGTTATTCGTGAACAGTTGGGTCAAAGTGCTTTTTCTAAAATTTTCATCTAGATCATTCAGATAGTCACACTCCGTTTTACCGATGACCTGAATGACATTGTTGTGGATGAGGTTGAGATGACCGATCAGAGTAGCGTGATCGTTAACGTCGATTTCGTGCAGTGGCCGTTTCGGGTCTTCGGATCCAGCAACCCACTTCAGTTCAATCTTACTGGCAAGATTGACGATGATTGATTCAGCGGAAAGAATTTCTTTCATCTTTAGTGTCTGCAGTTGATCAAGCTATTGGTTAGAGTGATAAACATAATACCCTAATTACTACCGACTGTGGAATCAGCAATTACGATGCCTGGGATGTTATCTGCCAGCTGATGAGGTGGTCATGGATTTTTGCTTGATCAGTGGTGCTGCGGATAGCAGTGCAAAAAAATTCATCACTGAATAGAGTGGCTAGATAAGCAAGTATCTTCAGGTGTTCGTCGGTGTAATGTTCGGGGACCATCAACGCGAAAATTAAATCTGTTTTTTGATCGTCAGGGCTATCAAAATCAATGCCGTTATCTAACTTTAGAAAAGCGCCGATCGCGTGATCTGTTAGGTCAGTACGAGCGTGGGGCAGGGCAACGCCGTGCCCCATACTGGTCGAGCCCAGTTTTTCACGTTCTGTTAGCAGTTGAAAGATATCCAGAGCATCGACCTCATCAGAGGGTTGATCGGCGCCAGATGTTGAAGCCGAGAGTTGTTCTGCTAATATTTCTGCTAATAGTTCTAATGCGCGTTTTTTACTTTTAATGTCGGGGTTGCTAATAACAGCATTCGAGCTGATCAGTGTATCAAGGTTCATGGTGTTGCTTGTGCCTTTGCCTCTGGGCTGGATGTGGTGTATTCAATCTCGAATGCTGTTCTGATCGACTTGATTACTCTGATTCTTCTTCCAGCTTGTAATCGTTGTTGTGTTTGTTGTGCAAGTGATTGGTTATTTTTTCTTTGTGTTTTTTTACCTGACGGTCAAGTTTATCAACCAGTTTATCTATCGCTGCATACATATCTCCTTCGGTAGAGTCAGCGAAGATGTCGTGTCCGCTCATGTGGACTGTGGCTTCTGCCTTGTGTCGAACATTCTCTACGGAGAGGATGACGTGGGTATTGCTGACTTTATCGAAGTGGCGTTCTAGTCGCGCCATTTTTTCCTGTACATAATCTTTTAAAGAATCGGTTACTTCGATGTGATGACCTGTCAGTTCTATTTGCATGTGCATTTCTCCACTGTTGTTTGAGGCGTGTCTAGCTACCTTTCTAATATTTAGAAAGTGTCGTTGAAATTCCTAAGCTAAACGTTTTCGTTCGTTTGAGGGTGGTATCAACATAGACTCCCTGTATTTTGCCACAGTTCGACGTGCAATATTAATACCTTCTTTCACTAATAATGAAGAAATTTTATTGTCGCTCATCGGTTTTTTAGGGTTTTCGTTCTCAATTAGCTTTTTCACCATAGATCGGATGGCGGTTGCAGAGCATTCGCCGCCATCAGCAGTGCTGACATGGCTGGAAAAGAAAAATTTAAACTCGTATACACCACGCGGTGTGTGCATGAACTTATTGGTCGTTACACGAGATATGGTTGATTCATGCATCTCTAATTCTTCTGCGATGTCACGCAAGACCATCGGTTTCATGCCCTCGTCACCGTAATTGAGGAATAACTGCTGACGTCTTACGATAGCGTTGCCGACACGCTGTAAGGTATCACTGCGACTCTGTAAGCTTTTTAAGAACCAGCGGGCTTCTTGTAGACTATTGCGCAGGTGGCTGGTGTTTTTTCCGCGACCGGCGCTTTTCAGATGGCTTTCATACATCGTGTTAATTTTTAGCTTGGGAGCAGCTTCTGGATTAAGGCTGACTTGCCATTGTCCATTGATTTTCCTGACAAATATATCCGGTATGACGTACTGAGCATTATTTTTCGAAATGCTGGCGCCTGGCTTCGGATTGAGTGCCTGTATGAAGAGGATGAGCTGATGCAATTGTGCTTCATTGCGTCGGATTTTCTTCTGTAGGCGGGCATAATCATGTGCACCAAGGAGATCGAGATGGTGCTCGATAATATTTTTGACATCTGCGAGCCCGGGAGTTTGTGGGTCAAACGGCTCTAGCTGTAGCAGTAGGCACTCTTTTAGGGTGCGTGCTGCGATACCTACCGGGTCAAATCGTTGTACACGATGCAGTACGGCCTCGACCTCGTCCATCTCGATGTCTAGCTCAGTCTTCAGGCTATTGAAAATATCTTCAGTACTTTCAGTGAGATAGCCGTCATCATTGATTGCGTCGATGATAGCTATCGCGATGATTGTGTCGACATCGCTAAACTGTGAATTTTGTAACTGCCAGATCAAGTGTTCACTGAGCGTGTCACCTTCGATGCTTTGATTCTCCAGGTAATCGTTGCCAGAATCACTGCTCTGTTGATTGCTAGGCGCTGTTGCAGTGGTTATGTCGTAGGTGTCCTCCCAGTTTGAATCGACTGCGAGATCGTCTGGCATTTCTTGATTTTTATCCATATCAAGACTGGTTTCACTGCTTACATCGATGCTGTCATTGGTTTCATTAGTGTCACGATCTGTTTCTGGTGTTGTCGCGGCATCGGCGCTATCCTCATCCTGCTCCAACATAGGGTTTTCCTCTAATGCCTGCTGGATCTCTGTCTGTAATTCGAGCGTCGACAGCTGCAACAGGCGTATTGCCTGCTGCAGTTGAGGGGTCATCGTAAGATGTTGGCCAAGTTTTAACTGAAGTGTGGGCTTCATGGTGTTTCTTTAAGACAAATTCATTGAGCCTTCGCCATGGATTTTCGTCAAGGCAAAGCTTTTTCACGCACTAAATGAATTGATTGTGTCGTTTAAATCTCCGTTACATCAAATATTGTAATTCTTAACTCTATTTATAGACGAAAATCGCGACCAAGATAGACTTCTCGCACTTCTTCATTAGAAAGAATTTCTTCAGGTTGTCCCTGTGCGATGATTTTACCGTTGTTGAGTATGTATGCACGATCACAGATACCCAGAGTCTCTCGAACATTATGGTCGGTTATCAAGACACCGATATCTTTGTCGATCAGGTGTTTGACGATTTTTTGAATTTCGATGACCGATATCGGGTCAACGCCGGCAAAAGGTTCATCAAGCAGTATAAACGCCGGTTGAGATGCGAGTGCACGAGCAATCTCAACGCGCCTGCGTTCACCGCCAGATAGACTTAAGCCTATGTTTTTACGAATGTGATCTATCTGTAAATCATCGATTAATGCGTCCAGGCTTTCCTGGCGTTGTTGGGAGTTAAGTCCTTTTTTTGTTTCCAAAACGGCCATGATATTGTCTTCGACACTTAATTTTCTGAATATCGATGCTTCTTGCGGTAGGTATCCAATACCTTGTTTGGCTCGTGCATGCATTGGCAGACGAGTGATGTCGCGGTCATCGAGATGAATCGTTCCTTTGTCGGCTTGTATCAAACCCACTACCATGTAAAAACTGGTGGTTTTACCAGCGCCGTTTGGGCC
>WTCC01000212.1 GCA_013138755.1 Gammaproteobacteria bacterium | reverse complement strand
GCTCACGACTACCGGAGGAAATAACATGAAAGATTATAAAGAGGCACAAAAAAGAACAGATGTTTCTATCGGAGAGTCTGTGAAAATTATCCGTGAGTTACAAGAATTAAGCCAAAATGATTTATCTTCAATAACGGGTATACCTCAATCAACCCTTTCAGCTATTGAGCACGATAAAATTAACTTAGGCGTAGAAAGAGCAAAGGTTTTAGCTAGAGCATTAAAATGCCATCCGGCTGTCTTAGTCTTCCCCGGTTGGGATGTTAAACATGATATAGCTGCATAACAAGTAGCTTAAGCGGTCGTATAAAAACACGCCGCTTTAATTAAAGTAATTAAAGGGGTCGGTGACAAATGATAATTATTCGCAAATGTCACCGACCCCTTTTATTAAAAAATAATCCCTCCGGCACCTTTACCTTAGGAGCGAGCCAGACGCCTTAAGAAACCCTCGCGCGACCCAGCATTGATCCAGCCAGTGGCGATCGTCTTGCTGAGCTCGATATTCACCCGGCCACGATGGATGTGAGAGGGAGAGGCCGGAAAGATCACCAGCTTACCCCGCTCCGCCACCTCGTGATGCTGCTGCCAGTGGAATTCCGTGCCGGCCTCCTCCACAGAATCGCAGTAGAGGATCCAGGCCAGCACGCGGTGCACCGGCTCGGTGGCTTCGTCGCTAATCGTCCAGTCGCAGTGCCACTGCCGGAAGCCCTCACCGGGAGCGTAATGCTGCAGATTGAACACCGGCATCACAAACAATTCCTGATCAGGGCAGACCTCGCGGAACAGAGGCCGCTCCTTCAGGTAGTGCTCCAAGCCTGCTGAGACAGCCCGCACGATCACATCTGCAAGAGCAAATGCCTCGGGATCAGAACCGCTGTTGTGTGCCACGAGGCTGATGTCCGTCGAGACCTTGGCGGGCTCCGCGTCGCTGCCGCCGAGACCGAAGGCCACGCCCGGCCGTTGCAGATCCTGGCGCCGCTCAAAGAAGTCCATGACGCCATCAGCAACAGACTCGAAGCCGGCATTGCGGTAGCGACCGATCAGCTGCATGTTGGGGACTCCTTCCAAAGGATGGCGATCAGGGCATCCAGCCGTTGCCAGCGACTCGGCGAACTGTTCAAGGCTGTCGCAATCTTCGGGGAGACTGCAGCTAAGGATAGGTATTTGCTTTCAGCCAGCAGTTCGACTGGAGCCGTCAGAAGTGCCAAAAGGGCCACTATGCTCTGTTTCATACCGTATAGAGTGCTGTTAATGACCATCACTTTCGCCTTTCTTTGTCTGAATCTACCACTGATTATCTCACTATACTTTGCTTAATTACATAGGTGTCAGGTCTTGCCTTTTCCTAGGTGCGAAGCAAGAATTGAATATTACATTTTTAGATGCTTCAAAAACAGATATAAATTCAAAGCAAATCGATTCTCAAACATTTTCTTACTTGCCTCCTATCAAAAGCTCGGTTAAATTTATACCCATCAAAACAACAACAAACAACGTCAGGGCAAGTGCTAAAATTAAGTTCAATTTATAATAAGGCACTGGTTCGGACACACACTACGCTAGCGCTCCGTGTGCCGCACAGCTTGGTCGTTATAAGCGCAAATGCAATTAAAGGAAATAATATTTTTAACTGGTATAGGTCTGTGTACTATCGCATTAGCAGTAATGGCAATAGTGCAACTGCAGATGATGTCAAAGTATGGGAAACTTGGTGCTTTGTCTAAAAACATCAACACAAAAGACTTAAGAAAGATTAAGTATTCAGCATTACTCTTTGTTGCTGGGGTGTTAATCTCAACTATTGGTGCAGGGCTTTAACATGGCTTATAACAAATCATTCAACGTGGTCTGTCAGAACGTATATTTCTTTCTTCCAGCCCGCTGTGCAGCCAGTTAATTCAAACGTTATAAATTTAGGAGAACTTCATGTCAGAAAGAAAAAGGATAGCGCTTCTAATCGACTGCGATAATGTCAGTCATAATTCAATAGAAGGCGTATTAGAAGAACTAGCAAAATATGGCATGGTAAACGTTAGACATGCACACGGAGACTGGAACAACCCATCCTTATCAGGCTGGGCTGATAAATTACACCCTTATGCAATAAGACCTATGCAGCAATTTGCATACACTAAAGGTAAAAATGCTACTGATTCTGCAATGATTATAGACGCAATGGATTTACTATATAGTAATAACATTGATGCTTTTGCACTAATGACAAGCGATAGTGATTTCACACCTCTTGTTTTAAGAATCCTGGAAAACGGAATGCCAGTTTATGGTTTTGGCGAAAAGAAAACTCCACAACCTTTTGTAGATGCTTGCTCACCATTTATTTTCACAGAAAATTTAGTTTCTGATAGTAAAGACGATAAAAAAGGTGATACAAAAGCATTACCTAAAAAGGACAAAAAGGCATTAAGGCGTAACACCGCACTCGTACGGATACTGAGAACAGCCGTTGAACAAGCAGCATCAGAAGATGGCTGGGCGCATATGAGCAAAATCGGTAGTTACATATCAAATAATAACAGCTCATTTTCATCCATAAATTATGGGTATAAAAAACTTGGCGACTTAATAAAGGCTAGTGAATTATTTGACATCGAAATGAGAAACAATGGCACAGCCATGCATATAAAGGACAAACGCAAATAAATTTATAGCAAGTCGTTCAAGCGTGACCTCCGCTTCGCTGGGAGTCTCCCCCAGTTTTGAACACATCTATTTAAAAACAACAGATAGAGGTGTACAAAATGATCGGTTCGCAAAAGCGTTATGCGTAAAAGAACAAATACAATAGCTATTGTCTTCGGAACTAAGATGTAAATGAATTTTTCAAGATACCAAAAAAGCGACACTGGTGAAATTAAAAAACTATTTGCTACGGTGTTCACAGACTCCGAAGGTCAATCTGAAGGTTTGGTAATTGAAAACTTCGTCTATGACCTAATGACTAGCACCAACACTAAAGATCTTCATGGTTTTATAGCTACTAACCATGAGAAAATTATCGGTAGTATATTTTTTAGTAAAATCACGCTTGATAGTGACGTTAGTGCATTTATCTTATCGCCTGTAGCGATACATACAGATTATCAAAGAAAGGGCATTGGACAAAAACTGATTAACTTTGGCATCAACTATTTAAAAGAAAATAACGTAGAGTTAATATTTACCTATGGTGATCCTAAGTTTTACTCAAAAGTCGGCTTCAATCTTATTACTGAAAAAACAATAAAAGCACCATTAAAATTAACATACCCAGAAGGCTGGCTTGCTCAATCATTGGTTAGCAATGAAATTCATCCAATTATAGG
>WTCC01000015.1 GCA_013138755.1 Gammaproteobacteria bacterium | reverse complement strand
CTTATGGTTTATGAAGTAGTGATTGGTTAAAGTGAAGGATGATAACAAGCTATGTGTGCAAAATTGGGGGAAGTTCCCTATGCGTTATCCTCGGTCTCTGTTCCCGACTCGACCCTACCGATTCCATCCTTGGGGTCGTACTTACGGACTCCTGTCCTAATGAGTCGTTCTAGCACTCACATCGATGTGAGTTGCTGCGGCCACTTAACTCGAACGTTAGAAATCAAGGGGTCAGAATCAAGGGGTCAGTGTACTTGAAGTGCATAACTTACTTAAAAGCGTCTTACTCTGTTATATGATTACATGTGGATGGTGAAAAAATGCTACTACTCAAGGGAATCATAAATACATCAATCTGCTCATGGCTTCTGGTCTGTGGCGGTTGCATGATGGCCAGTGATGTAGAGGATGTCGATACTGATAACGTAACATCAACTGATGTGGAGGTTGGTGTGACTGATCTGAGTAAAACTATCCCGGTGACTAATGATTCTTTCGTCTGTTTAAAAAAAATGTATCCTGTGCGAGGTTTTTTTGTTGCTAATCTCCTGGGCAGATTAGATGATACCGTCTCGGCTGCTATGTCGCAGGAAGGAGCGACTTATCCGCCTGGCTCCGTTGTGCAGCTGATTCCGGCTGAGGCTATGATTAAACATCATAAAGGCTGGAATACAAAAACCAATGATTGGGAATTTTTTGAGCTGAATGTTTCAGAAGAAGGTTCGGAAATAAAAGTTCGGGGAACAACGCAGGTGGTTAATAAATTTGGCGGTAATTGTTTTGAATGTCATCAGAAAGCAGAGCCTCAATGGGATCTTATTTGTGAAGATAACCATGGTTGCGATTCACTACCGATTCCTGACTTCGTTATTCGCTGGACCCAACGTGGTGATCCGCGTTGTGATTGAATAATTTATCGATATCCATATTCCTACGCGCAAGCGCTGGAACAAGTAAAATTTAAAATTCAGATTCTTCAACTTCGCCATAGGCTTGCGCACCTTGCGGTCCCAATAAATCTTCATAACCATACCAATCTTTGTAAGCAGCCGTACTCTCTTTAGTAATTTTAATCACATCACTGCTATCAAGATCTTCTTCAAATGTTTCTTGAGCTGCTTTGTAGATTAACGCCAGGTAATTTATGTATTCTTCAACCATCGCTTTGTCGCCTGTAGGGCCATGACCCGGGATGTAGGTTTTTACATCGCTTTCAAGCATGGTTCTAACAGAGCTTATATTGCCCTGGAATGTACCATCTGATGTTCTTGGGATGCGCAGTGATAAGACGTTATCACCGAGGAATACGACTGAGTTTTCGACGACTTCGATCATGATGTCTGTTTTGGTATGAGCGATACCGTAATGGTGCACCTTAAATTGTGTGTCGCCAATCTTAATGATATCGGTATTGTCGATTGCCATGTCGGGTGCAACGACTTCAGTACCAAGACTTGCTCCTTCTGTTAGCGTATCCATCATTTTAAGCCAGTTTTCACCTTCGCCATTGTCAATTTCTTCGATCATTTTTGGATGACCATAAATCTTTACTTCGGGATAAGCTTCTTTGATTGCTTGATTGCCTAACCAATGGTCACCGTGTATATGTGTGTTAAAGACCGCGACGATTGGCTGATCGCTGATTTTTTTAATCTCGGTTAATACATTTTTCCCGACATGGACTGTTGAGCCGGGGTCGATAACGACTAGCCCTGCTGATGTTTGTATTAATCCAGGATTATTCATGAAACCCTTGTTTTCTGGGTTTGGCAATTCACGTGGACCGTGGATAACCCATGTGTTGTTTGCTACCTGGTCAAATGAATAAGGAAAGTCATTGGTGGTTACGCTGCTTGTTTTTGTTTCAGCAATTACATTTGTTGTTTTGGCCGCTTCAGTTTCATTCGAAGGTGAGCAGGCTGCAAGTAATGTACTTAGAATAATTGAATATAATATTTTTTCTGGAGTGTTCATAGTTAATGTCCGGTATTCTTAAGATGTAAAGGTAAGTAGTGCCAAGGCTATCGCAGCAGGTGTTGCCTGTAGCCATAGTATGGAGCTCTTGGCTGTAATCGCGCCGTATATGCCTGCAATGATAATACAACAAAGAAAAAATACCAGGGCATCAAAGCCGCCAGTACTGGTTAACCCCCATAATAGACCTGCAGCGAGGAATCCATTATATAGTCCCTGGTTGGCAGCCAGTGATGCCGATTGTTTGGCATAGTCTTCTGATAGTGCGAATGTTTTACGACCATAGGGTGTATTCCATAAAAACATTTCCAGGATTAGGAATAATATGTGCAAGATGATGACGATGCTTATGGCAGTAACGGTTAGCGTGTTCACTTGCTGTCATCCTGGATGTCTTTTAGTGTTTGTTGCATCACATCAAAACCGATGGCCTCTAAATTCTTTACGTTGATTTCTGGTATTTTTTCAACATGGTTGTAGCTTTTAATGGCTCTCTCGATACTTTTTTCTCTGAGTATGTGCAGCATGGGATAGGGGGAGCGGTTGCTGAAATTGCTCGCGTCGTTTATGCCACTGTCTTCGAAATGATATTCTGGATGAAAGCTGGCTAGTTGGTAGATGCCAGAGAAGCTTAGGTCATCCAGTAATAGATTGGCTAAGTATAAAAGTTCCAGATAGTCATCGAATTTTTTGTAGGCTTGAGGAAAAATCAGAAGGATGGTTTCGATTTCTACTCTATTCTCAAGTATCGAAAAACAAACGGCGAGTTCTTGTAAGTCTTGTTCAGTGTCATCGTTATCACTAACGATGTACTCGATACGATTATCGTTAAATGGTTGTGCGGCAAAAGGGCAAAGATTTAAACCGATGACAACTTCGCTTATCCAGTTCTTTGTTTGCCGTATGATTTTTTGTGTTGGGATGGTCACAGTGCCTTTGATTTATTTAGTGTGTATCAAGCTTTGCCAGCTCACTGATAATCTGTGTGATTAAAGATTCACCTTGTGGCCCCATCCGTGTGCAAAGCTTGTCGATGTCACGTTCACCATCGACCATATTTTTAATAACAGCACTGAGATTAGCCAGGTCTCCACCGGCATTGGACATCTGTTCGGCCATCGATCCCAGTATTGATAATGAGTTATGGTTTCCTCGGCGTGCTTCGTCGATCAGTCGAGCAAACATAGGTGCTGCTTGTGTGGCATCGCCACTCGGCTGGTCTGCTTTGGGTAGAGTGGTGGGGTCTTGCAGGCCGCGTAGAATACTATCGACGATGATGGCGTCTTCATCATCTAAGCCGTTAATGAGTGACTGATCTCTATTGCCATCAAGAATCTTATTGATGATGTTAACTAAGCCTTGCCAGCCATTTTGTGCTGATTGCTGCAAGATATTATCCAGATGAGGCTTTAACTCAGCATTGTGAATCGTCTGCACGACAGCGAGAACGAGGCTGGCATGTGTTTGTAATATCTGTTCTTTTTTATCGGGTGCTTGCATGATAATTAATCACCAGGTTATGTGTTTTGTGAGCATACCGTGACAGGCTGATAGTTTGCAAGGGTTTTGCAGGTTTTAAGTTGTAACTTAAAACCTCTTTTATAGTTTTTTAATTTTTTCTACCTGTTCTTTAAACTGTTCGATTGATTTTGTCATCTCAGCTAATCGTTCGCGTTCTTTTTCGACAACGACTGCAGGTGCTTTATCAACAAAATTCTTATTAACCAGTTTGTTTGTTGTTTTATCTACGTTGACCTGTAGTTTGCCGATTTCTTTTTCCAGGCGTGCCAGTTCAGCGTCTTTATCGATCAGCCCGGCAAGTGGGATCAATATCTTCATCTCTCCGACTAAGGCGGTCGCTGATTCTGGTGCGTCATCGTTTTCAGTTAACCATTCGCTGTTCTCAATTTTGGCTAGTGCTTCGATAAAGGCCTGGTTGTCGCTATACAGTGATTCATCACTTGGTGATGCATTTTGCAGCAATATAGACAATGGTTTGCCAGGTGGAATATCCATTTCAGAGCGAATGCGCCGCACGCCACTGATGAAAGTTTTTACCCACTCGAGATCAACTTCAGCTTGATCATCGATCTTATTGCTGTCTGATTCAGGGTAGGGCTGGATCATGATGCTGTCGCCTGATTTACCAGCTAAGGGTGCAACATGTTGCCAGCATTCTTCAGTGATGAACGGGATGATCGGGTGATTCAAGCGTAATATTGTTTCCAGTACACGTACCAATGTTCGGCGCGTGCCACGTTGTTCATTTGCTGGTGTCTGATCATTAAACAGTACAGGCTTCGACAATTCGAGATACCAGTCGCAGTAATCTTCCCAGACGAAGGAGTACAGATCATGGGCGATCAGGTCGAGGCGTGAGCTTAGGCTATGCTGCTCGATACGTTCTTCAACGCGCTGTAGTCGCGAAATAATCCAACGATCAGCCAGTGATAAAACAACATCCGGGTTATCTGAGCCATCTGTTAGTAATCCGTTATCTTTTTCTTCTGCCTGCATCAATACGTAACGCGTGGCATTCCATAGCTTGTTGCAGAAGTTTCGGTAGCCTTCGATGCGTGATGGAGCGAACACGACATCGCGACCAGTGGTGGCTAATGCGGCGAAGGTGAACCGCATGGCATCAGTACCAAAAGCTGGAATGCCATCGGGGAAATTCTTGCGTGTTAGTTTTTCGATACGTTCGATCTGATGCGTCTGCATAACGGCGGATGTGCGCTTCGTCACCAGAGATTCGAGGTCGATACCGTCGATGACATCGATGGGGTCGAGTACATTGCCTTTTGATTTCGACATCTTCTGTCCTTCAGCATCACGTACTAAACCGTGTACGTATACTTCACGGAAAGGGACGTCTCCCATGAACTTCAGTCCCATCATAATCATGCGGGCAACCCAGAAGAAAATAATGTCGAAGCCGGTAACCAGCACGTTGGTCGGGTAGTACTTCTCTAACTCGGTGGTTTGCTCAGGCCAGCCCAAGGTGGAGAAAGGCCATAATGCTGATGAGAACCAGGTGTCTAAAACATCTTCATCTTGACGTAGCGGAAAATCATCGGGCAGCTTGTTCTTTTTACGAACGTCATCGATGTCGTAACCAACATAGACATTACCGACATCGTCATACCATGCTGGAATTCGGTGTCCCCACCATATCTGGCGAGAGATACACCAGTCTTCGATGTTATTCATCCACTCGAAGTAAGTATTTTTCCAGTTATCGGGAACAAATTTAATGTCACCATTCTCTACAGCTTCAATAGCAGGTTTAGCGAGTGGTTCGACTTTAACGTACCACTGGTCAGTCAGATAAGGTTCGATGACGGCATTAGAACGGTCGCCTCGCGGTACCATGAGTTTGTGATCGTCTACTTTCTCTAGCAAGCCAGCTGCATCAAGATCCGCAACAATTTTCTTACGTGCTTCGTAGCGGTCTAAGCCGATATAGGCTTCAGGGATGACATTATTGATATCATCTTCGTTGTCACGGATTGCGGCATCGATGGTAAAGATGTTGATGAGTCCGCCATTCGGTAGGTCCTGTATGGCCGTCATGTTTTTGTGGCGAGTCCAGACTAGATAGTCATTAAAGTCGTGTGCTGGCGTGATTTTTACACAGCCGGTACCAAATTCAGGATCAACATGCTCATCAGCGATGACCGGGATTTTTCGCCCCGTTAGTGGCAATTCAAGAAACTCACCTAAAAGATAAGAATAGCGTTCGTCGTTAGGGTTAACCGCAACAGCGCAATCACCTAACATGGTTTCAGGACGGGTAGTGGCGACGACAATGTGGCCGACGCCATTGCTGCGCGGGTAGCGCATGTGCCACATGTGGCCGGACTCTTCTTTTGATAGAACTTCCAGGTCTGAAACAGCGGTGTGTAAGACAGGGTCCCAGTTGACCAGGCGTTTACCACGGTAGATTAATCCCTCTTCATGTAAGCGAACAAATACTTCGGTGACTGCAGTTGATAAGCCTTCATCCATGGTGAAGCGTTCGCGAGACCAATCCAGAGACGCACCCATGCGACGTAGCTGTTTGGTAATGGTGTTACCCGATTGTTCTTTCCATTCCCATATTTTTTCGGTAAATTTTTCGCGTCCATAATCGTGACGGGTTTTGCCTTCGGCATTAATTAAGCGTTCAACCACCATCTGTGTTGCGATGCCTGCATGGTCGGTGCCGACTTGCCATAAGGTATCGTTACCTTTCATTCGATTGTAGCGGACCATGGCATCCATGATGGTGTCTTGAAAGGCATGCCCCATGTGTAAGCGACCAGTGACATTTGGCGGTGGGATCATAATGCAGAATTTTTCTCGTTCTGCATCGTTTTCGTCAGCACCTTCTATTTTCTGGTCTGCGTTAAAATAACCGTTGTTTTCCCAGATTTCGTACCATTTATTTTCGATGGCTTCCGGGTTGTAGGTTTTTTCCATTGTATGGGCTCAGTTTACCGATTTTAGAGCGCAGAATTATACAACAAGCAGTCTAAGCTTGCTAAATTAGCTTTTTTTTATTTGCTTCAGTGAGCGTTACGCGGCGGTGCTGTTGGACGGTAGCTTGTTACAAGTCATCAGTTTCATTATCGGATGATTGTGCAAACTCCGGTGATAATTGTTTTTCGAGTGCCTGCTGAATTAAAAATCGCAATTGTTGCTCTAAATCGGGCATCATCTGTTTTACGACAATTTTGACAATTCTTTCTACGTCTAGTGTCTGTATGGGTGCTATTGGATTAAAGTCTACTAGATCATCATATGTGATCATATCTTCGTATTTTATTTCATAGTTTAATTGGTAAGAGGAATCATCATAAGCTTCTTCGAAGGTGTACGGGGTGAAATTTGGCGAGGCCTTGTGGTTAGAGTCTTCCCCATCTAGAGGGTTGCTCGGAGTATCCACTGTTGGATTGGTATCAAGGCTTAAGTCGGTTTTTTCCTCTTCGAATAAATCGAGGCTATTGTCGTTTTCATCTTCGACGGAGATGGGTGTTGTGTCATCAATTATTTCATCTTCAATGATGTCATCCAGCGTTGGGATGCTTTTTGGATCGAAGTCAGCCATATCGAAATAATTTATTTTTCGCTATCCAGTCGATCCAGAACGTATTGTGCAAGCAAGCCGACCGGCCTACCTGTGGCGCCTTTATGTGTGCCGCTCTTCCATGCGACACCGGCAATATCCAGATGTGCCCAGTGATATTTTTTAGTAAATCGAGAAAGGAAACAGGCAGCTGTAATAGTGCCAGCGCCTTTGCCGCCGATATTGGCCATATCAGCGAAATTACTTTTGAGCTGATCCTGATAATCATCCCACAAGGGCAACTGCCAACAACGGTCGCCACTGGCCTGCCCAGCAGACAATAGATCATTAGCGAGGGGATTATGATTGCTTAGCAATCCAGCAGGGTGTGCGCCCAACGCAACGACGCAGGCGCCAGTGAGCGTGGCGATGTCGATGACGACATCTGGGTTGAATTTTTCAGCATAAGTTAAAGCGTCGCATAAGATCAGGCGGCCTTCTGCATCAGTGTTGAGTATCTCAATGGTTTGTCCTGACATACTGGTGACGATATCACCGGGTCGGGAAGCAAGTCCGTCAGGCATGTTTTCTACGGTTGGGACGATACCGACGACATTAATGGCCAGCTGCATCTCTGCGATGGCATTCATCACACCGATAACACTGGCTGCGCCGCACATGTCATATTTCATCTCATCCATTCCGCCACCAGGCTTCAGACTGATGCCACCGGAATCAAAAGTGACACCTTTGCCTACAAATACGATAGGGGCCTGTTTTTTGTCGCCAGCCATATATTCCATAGTGATTAACTTGGCTGGTTGGCGACTGCCTATCGATACGGACAGCAGAGAGCCCATGCCCAGTTTTTTCATGTCACTTTCTTCTAGTACAGACGTTTTTATTTTGCTGTGTTGTTTAGACAGTTTTTTTGCCTGAGCGGCGAGGTAAGTAGGTGTGCAGATATTACCGGGTAAATTACCTAAGTCTTTTGCCAGATGAATGCCTGCTGAAGTGGCCATACCGTGTCGTACGGCTAATTCGCCCTGCATCAATTGGCCTCGACCATTTACGCTGAAAATAAATTTTCTTAGTGGTCGGCGTGTTTCTTCTTTTTTAGACTTGAGTTGATTGAATTTATATAACTCTTCATCGATTGCTTCGATTGAATGCTTTATCTTCCAGTTAATATCCTTACGTTTCACTGTTATTTCAGTTAGGTAGGAAGCTATCTCGGTAGCACCAGTAGATTGCAGCGTTTTAACCATGGTGTGGTTGATCTTGTAGAATGTATTGACTGTAATATCTTTTTCTCTGCCACAGCCGATGAGAAGAACACGATCACATAAGGTGTTTTCTACATTATGCAATAGCAGAGTGTTGCCTAAGTCACCTTCGATTTCGCCACGTCTGATCAGGTTGGAAATATAACCGTTGCTTGCCTTGTCGATGATTTTTGCAGAAATTGAAAGTTTTCTTGAGGCATAAACCGGGATGACAACACAACCAATTCGTTGCTTCTCCGGGTTACCACTCTTAACTGAATATTCCATGAATTCTCCGAGAAATATAGATACTTGCTATTTATTGACGATAACTAATGATGGGCTAATTGTATGCAATTTATTGCATAGAGGGTAGTGTGAATCATCGTTTTTTAGAGCGAAATAGCCTGATTTGATAATTATTGTTGTTTCGATAACTTTTCGGGTTAAACTTCTGTTAATACTCGGATGATATTTTGATGAAACTCGTTCATCAACGTGATGATGAAGCTAACAATAATTGATAAATACATTATAAAAGAACTGCTGTCTGCATTTTTCTCAGTGATCTTTGTCTTGTTGATCATCGTCCTGAGTACCGAAGTGGTTCATCTGCTGAAATGGGTGTCGCAGGGAGTGATACCCCTGTCTGCGCTGTTATCTTATCTGACCAATAGCGTGTTTGAGTTCGGTGTAATCTTAATCCCGTTAAGTCTTTTGATGGGTGTATTGCTGGCTTTTGGACGGCTTTATCACGATAGTGAAATGGCTGCGATAATGTCAGCAGGCATTGGACCGTTGCAGTGGTATCGACCACTGATGGTTGTCGCAGTGCCTCTGACCCTGGTATTACTTATTCTATTATTGTTCGTGCAGCCGATAATCTCCTACCAGCGTGAGTTAATAAAAGCCGATATGCGTAGTCAGGTTGAGGTCGACAAATTGATTGTAGGCCAATTTAATCAAGCTAATAAAGGCAATGCTGTGTTGTTTTTAGAATCAGAAAGCGATACTACTCATCAGATCGAAAATGTTTTTTTTCAGCAGCATCGTGAAAATAAAAGTCATGTGGATCTAGCAACCAGTACCAGTAGTTATTATGACGGAAGTGGGCAGCGCTATATGATGATGCACGATGGCACGCATTATATCGGTAACGCAGGTGACGCTGACTTTAAAATGATCAAATATAAAGATTATGGTATTCATGTAACTAAAAAACAGGTAAAGGCTAGGCGCACAGAAAAAACTAAATCTGTAGCGGAGCTTTGGGCATCAACGATACCGAGAGATAAGGCTGAGTTACAGTGGCGGATAACCATCCCGCTGGCGACGATTATCGTTGCTTTCATGGCTTTGCCCTTGAGCCAGACGGATCCACGTAGTGGACGTTATGCAAAGCTTGCAGTGGCGTTAATCCTGTATCTGGTTTATTCAAATCTTCTGGGTGTTGGAAAAACATGGATAGTGCAGGAAAAAGTCCCTGTATGGGTCGGTACCTGGTGGGTTCATATCATTGCGATAATGGTCACGATATTTTTATTAAAGCGCAGTGGTTATCTGACGAGCTCTAAAGGTGACAAAAAAATAACGCTGAGTACAAATAATGGTAATTGATCGTTATATCGCTAAGTCAGTTGTTACTGGTTGTCTGCTTGCTAGTTTTGTTATCTTGTCGATATTTGTCTTCGTTGATTTTGTTGCTCAACTGAAAGAAGTGGGTAAAGGTGATTACGGTTCCTTTCAGGCAGTAATATATGTTTTGCTCGGTTTGCCCCAACGATTATATGAATTATCGCCTTCGATATTATTGCTCGGTGGAATATTATCCATGGGTGCTCTGGCGGCAGGTTCAGAACTAATAGTGATGCGTGCGTCGGGAATAAGTACGATGCGGATTACACGTTCGGTGCTGCAAGTGGGTTTGTTGATATCTATTCTGGTGGCAGCGCTTGGTGAATACGTCGTGCCGTCGACATCGCGGATGGCAAAAACTTTTCGTGCAGAAGCAATGGATGATAAATTGATCGTCGGTGGTAATAACGATGTCTGGCTGCGCGATGGCAACCGTTACGTTAATGTGAAAAAAATATTACCGGATCATGCGCTGCGGGATGTGCGTGTGTATGAACTCAATGATAATCGTCAGTTAAATTCGATCGTTTATGCGGAAAAAGCTCAGTATCGAAATGATGAATGGATTTTGGAAAATATCAAACGCTCGGTAATATCAGAGACAGGCGTGCAGACGTCGCTTGAAAAACAGCTCATCTTAAAACGACTGATTATTCTGGAATTATTTTCTGTTCTTGAGCTGAAATCACAAGATATGTCGGCTATTGAATTGCTTACCTATAGCCGGTATCTGCGGGATAATAATCTCGATAATAATCAATATTTACTGGAGTTCTGGATAAAAATTTTTACCCCTTTAACCTGTCTTGCGATGTTATTGGTTGCAATGCCTATCGTGTTCGGAACGACCCCGCGCAGCGGTGGTGCCGGCCAGCGTGTATTACTGGCAATACTGATAGGGGTCGTTTATTTTGTGATTAATCGCTCGATTAACCATTTAGGCTTGGCATTAAACGTTGCGCCAGTGCTCAGTGCGTCTTTACCTCTACTGTTAGTTGTTATTATAAGTACTTACTTTATGCGGAGAGTGCATTAACAGACAGTGCTAAAACCTGATGGCATGGTTATGGGTTTGAGTATGTGACGTTTATCTCTTAGGGGATTTTCTAAGATCTAATAGTTCAGTGTTGCTGATCAAATCATGCCAACAGCGATTTTTTTTATCGATTAGCGCCCAGAGAAAACCCATACCAGCACACGCCCAGGAGAAAAGGGCTCCAAAAAAACGGATAGTGACCGTTTCCCAGCCAATCTTTTGATCTCTTGTTGAGTGTAATTGTATCTGCCAGGTTTTCATTCCCAACGATTGGCCGCCGTTAATCCAGAACCAGGCAAAGTACAGATAGCTTAAGCCGAAAACGACCAAAACGTACAATGGGTAAAAGATATCATCTGTTTCGATAGCTTTACCTTGATTGAAAGCAGTAGCGACAGCAGAAACGATAAAGAGTATGGCTATTAATAAAAAACCATCATAAAAAATTGCAAATATCCGTCTGAATAAACCTACGTTAGGTGTTTTGCCTGGTGTTGCCGTATCGTGCATGTTGGTATGGTTCTGGTTAGTAGTAAGTTATATGGATGAGTTGCCGAGTGCAGAGCTATAAAAGATAGGCCTGCTACTGTCTGTTTATGTTATCAGGAAAACTTGAGTTTGTTTAACATTGATATATGCTCATAACAGTGATGTAAATTTACAAAACTCCTACCTTCTGGTCGTATCAGTATCCGACATTTAGAGAGAACATTATGAAGCTTACAAGTAAGATTTTATCAGTCGTTTTATTGTCTGTGATTTCACACACAGCAGCGGCAATACCATTCACTTTTGAAGGTCGCTCACTCGGCATGGGTGGTGTTTCAGTAGCGACAGCTGATCTGGCAACTGCCGCGTGGGCAAATCCGGCTATGCTGACTAATCAGCGACCAAGTGATGATTTTTCACTATTGATTGGTGTTGGCGCGATGCTGAGAGATGATGATGATCTGATAACAGATATTGAGGATTTTCAGGATGCAGATGATCGCAGAAAAGCCGCTTCAGATTTAGCCGAAGAATTGGATGCATTACTAGATATGCAAGCAATTATTAGAAGGTTGGACGGAAAGGTAATCGCGCCGGAAGCTTCAGGGGTTGCTGCGATGGGTATCGCCTTTGATTCATTTGCTATGGCAGTGAGTATACGTGGTGATATTATTGCTGGAGGTACGGTCGAAAATACATCAAAAAATATTGGTGACGTACTCAACGAAGACTTCAATATTTTAAACATAGAAGGTGTGTTAGCAACTGAAATTGGCGTTTCATTTGCAAAAGATTTTCAGATATACAATAGAAAAGTGTCTATCGGCATAAAACCTAAGGTTGTGGATCTACAAGTATTTACAGCGAGAGAATCAATCGTTACTGTTTCTACAGGGGTCGACCTTATTAATAAAGAAGACGCGCAGTTCCATCTGGGTACGTTCACTACAGTTGATTTAGGTTTTGCAGTCGATATGTCTGATTCGTTTCGTTTAGGGTTGAGTATTCGTAATCTAATTCATGAGAAGTTTGATGTAAAAGGGCAGACATTAAACTTTGATACTGAAGCGGTCATCGGTATTGCTTATTACAATAGATTTTTGACCATATCGATGGATTATGATCTGATAGAAAATGAACCATTGCTGGCAAACCCTACGTTTGACGGGCTTAACACACAGTATATAGCGATAGGTGCAGAATTTAATGCGTTTGATGTCGTGCAATTACGTATTGGAGCCAATAGAAATACAGCGAGTGGTATTTCAAACGGTGCAAAGGATACAACACTAACAGCAGGTATTGGTTTTTGGTTAGGTTTTAACTTAGATATCGCTGCGACGTACAGAGATAATTCAATCGGTGGTTTTGTACAAACAGGTTTTAGATTTTAACTGTAAATTAATTATGAATAATGTTTTAAAGTAAATTTTATTGTTAATAAATAATATTTTCTTTGTTAAGTGTTTTATTTGTTTAATAAAAAAGTTTTATAAAATGCAAAAAAACGTTTGCTTAATTCTAATTTAGTTTTATACTTTTGTACGTAACTCACAAAAGGGGACTTTTAAGATGGCTCGTACAACTAAGAAGAAAGCAACAAAGAAAAAAGTAGCTAAGCGTAAAGCACCAGCTAAACGCAAAGTAGTTAAAAAGAAAGTAGCTAAGAAAAAAGTAGCTAAGAAAAAAGTAGCTAAGAAGAAAGTAGCTAAGAAAAAAGTAGCTAAGAAGAAAGTAGCTAAGAAGAAAGTAGCTGCAAAAAAAAAAGGTCGTAGACGCTAAGCGTAAAACTGAAGCTTCTGTTAAGCAGAAACTGCGTGATCGTGTAGTTGCAGCAACTTCTGCTGTAGCTGAAGCGAAAGCAGAGGTTGCGTTAACGAGGAAACGTCAGGATCTTCTGATCAGAATGGCTGAGAGGAAGGAAGCTGCTGTTGCCAGGTTTGTGGAAAGCTGGTCTAAGAAAGAAATGGCCAAGATTGAAAAAGCCCTTAAGCCAAAACGTCGCAAACGTCGTTAATAGTTTTACTGATACGTTTAACGAAAAAAGCCACTCATTTTGGATGAGTGGCTTTTTTTATATTTATAAGTTGTAGTTCCTCAGATTTATTCTGACAAACAAAGGGTCGAGTTCGGCCAATAGCGCCAGTTCAAGAACAAGTCAAAAACGATTCACCACAGAG
>WTCC01000078.1 GCA_013138755.1 Gammaproteobacteria bacterium | reverse complement strand
TCATCGGCTGCGGTGGTACGGCAATCTTTAGTCATCACATCTTTAATCGCTGTGTTGTGTACGTCAATATTTTTATCGAGGGAGCGACGTAAGTCACCATCGGTGTAGATACCCAGCACTTTATTGTCACGGTCAACGATTGCAGTCATACCTAGACCTTTATTGCTCATCTCTAACAAAGCTTCAGATACGGTAGCAGTGTCGTCTACTTTAGGTACGCGGTCATCCTGATGCATGACGTCAGAAACGTGCAGTAATAGACGCTTTCCCAGACTTCCTCCAGGATGTGACAGTGCGAAGTCTTCTGGGGTAAAGCCTCTGGCTTGAAGCAGGGCAACGGCCAGTGCGTCACCCATGACCAATGCAACAGTGGTGCTCGAAGTGGGCGCCAGATCGTGTGGGCAGGCTTCTTTGCTGACGCTGACGTCGAGATTAATGTCAGCGGCTGTCGCAAGCGTGGAATTCTTATCGCCAGTCATACTGATTAACGGAACGCCAAATCGTTTGAGGATTGGGATGATGGTGGCGATTTCCGCAGTATTCCCAGAGTTGGACAGGGCTATCACGATGTCATTTTTGGTAATCATGCCAAGGTCGCCGTGACTGGCTTCTCCAGGATGAACAAAAAATGCCGGGCTGCCGGTGCTCGCCAATGTGGCGGCAATCTTGCCCCCGATATGCCCAGATTTACCCATTCCGGTTATCACGATGCGTCCTTTACAGCTCAATAATAATTCACAAGCCATCGAAAAACTTTCGTCGATACGAGATTCTAGTGCAGTAATCTCAGCGAGTTCAGTTGCAATAACTTCACGTCCAAGTTGCTGAAAATCTGTTTTAGCGATAGATGGCATATAGTCTGTCCATGCAATATTCTAACTCAAAGTAAAAAATAACAGTAATTGGTAAGCAATGAAAGCACTCAAAAGTACGCCACCTTCAATACGATTGATTCTACCCTGTTTTCGAAAGCCGTAACCCATAACAAATAGCGAGATGGTGAGGATAAGTACGATAGGTAGATCCCTTTCTAAAACGCCTATAGCCAGTGTAGAAGGGGCTATTAGTCCAGGAATTGCCAGTACACCGAGCGTGTTAAATAAATTTGAACCAACGACATTACCGATAGCGAGATCGTGCTCATTTTTAAGGGCGCCGCTTATCGAGGCAGCTAGTTCAGGCAAGCTGGTACCGATGGCAACGATGGTCAGTCCGATAATCAGTTCGCTGATGCCCAGCTGCATGGCGATATTGACTGCACCCCAAACTAATATCTTCGAACTGATCGTTAGCAAGATCAGTCCGACAATCAACCAGAAGAGTGCATGAGAAGTAGGCATCTCATCCGGTAACTCTTCGATATATTCGTTTGTTAGTGCATCGCTCGATTGATTACGTATTCCTTGCCGGGTTATCCACCACATGAGTAAAACTAATAAGCTGATTAAAATAAACCCATCAAACTGGTTTAATGTCGAATCTTTGAGTAGCGCTATCGAGAGTAGTGTTGCAAACAATAATAGTGGCAGTTCTTTTTTAATAATTCGAGAATGCACATCCAGCGGCGTTATTAATGCTGCCACGCCTAGAACCAATGTAATATTGGTGATGTTTGAGCCGAGAGCGTTACCGATGGCCAGAGCGGGGCTGCCTTCATACGAGGCGAAGCCGGCTACCATCATCTCGGGTGCAGAGGTGCCAAAGCCAACGATAGTCAGCCCGATAATTAATGGTGGCACATCAAAATTACGTGCTGTTGCTGCTGCACCGATGATAAAACGATCGGCGCTCCAGATGAGCAAAATAAAACCAATAACGATGGCGATGCAATCTACTAACATGGGTAAAGTATACGGACTGTATGGTTGTTGTTTTTATTGACTGTTTTCTGTGGGTGAAGTCTCGCAGAATGACACTTTAATTAATAGATGCATGCATAAAAATAAATAGGTGTTCTTTTAAAGATGAATAATATAAGAGCGGGTGCTTATGGCTGGTGTCATTCAGCCTGGCTAAACGGTTTTTACCCCGATGATCTACCCGTAGGGAAAGAAGAGGATTGGCGGCTGGCGTATTACAGTAACGAGTTTAATACGGTTCTTGTGCCAGCTGATTATTGGCTAGATGAAAGCGAACAGACACAGTTCGTTGATTGTGAGCAATGGCTAGAGGATGTAAATGATGATTTTCAGTTTAATGTAGAATGCCACGCGAGCATGTTTGTGCAGTTATCATTTGATGAGATAGCTGGGCAGTTAAAGAAATTGCAGCCGAAATTATCGGCTTTGATTGTTCCACAGGACTGGTCACAAGTACCGAAGCTATCACAGGGTCAATTTTGTGATTTAGCTGATTTACTGATGGTCGATGTTTTTACGGATAATAGGCCTGAAGATACTGTTCTCGACATACCGGTAAAAAATATCTGGCGACAGAAAGGTCGGCATGATTCCAATCTGGCTGTATTTGACGACGATTTAACCGATTTGAGATTAGCGCGAACTATTGTTGATGACTTCATGTCTCAAGCATCAGAAATGAAACAAAACAATCATGAAACAACGATAATTGTCAGTCACCCTGAATTACGAGCAGGTGATTTAAGTCAGTTTCGAAAGGTGTTAGAAATAATGGGGGGATAAGTCCTCGGTTATTCACCGTGAGTTAAGGAATTCTAGCATCACAAGCTTTATGACAATGTTACAATCACCTGAAAAATAAGATTAAGAATAGGTAGTTGGCTTGAGCGATATCCTGATCAAAATTAGAGATTTACATTTTAGCCGTGGCGATCGAAAGGTTTTTGATGGTCTATCGCTGGATATACCGCGTCGTGGTGTAACCGCTATCATGGGTCCCAGTGGCACTGGTAAAACAACTTTACTGAAACTGATCGGTGGTCAATTAAAACCTGATCAAGGAACAATCGAAGTTGATGGCTTAGATGTTCAGCAATTATCGACAAATGAATTATTTGCTCTGCGTCGGCGTATGGGAATGTTGTTTCAGAGCGGCGCATTGCTGACTGATCTATCGGTGTTTGAAAATGTGGCCTATCCCTTGCGTGAGCATACCCGGCTAAATGAATCGATGATCCGATATCTCGTCTTGTTGAAATTAAATGCTGTGGGTTTACGCGGTGCAGCAGATTTAATGCCGGCTGAATTGTCAGGCGGTATGTCCAGACGTGTCGCATTGGCGCGGGCGATTGCTTTAGATCCGATGATGATCATGTATGATGAACCGTTTACTGGGCAAGATCCTATCTCGATGGGCGTATTGGTTGCCCTGATCAGTGAATTAAATAGTGCGTTAGACATCTGCAGTATTATTGTTTCGCATGACGTGCCAGATACATTATCTATATCTGACCAGGTGTATATTATTTCTACAGGTAAGGTCGTCGGTAGTGGATCACCCGATGAATTAAAAGACAGTAAATCTGAGTGGACTCACCAATTTATACACGGTGATTCAGATGGTCCCGTTCCTTTTCATTATCCAGCCCGTCCGATATTAAATGACCTCTATGGGTCATAGATTAGAGAAAAGGAATCGATTTTGCTTAATAGATTGTTAAACAAATTTCAGCATTTGGGTGCGATCACCCTGCATAGCTTTAGGCGTCTGGGTCGAGGTTTTTTATTTTTGCTGGAAGTGCTCGCCAGTTGCGGCAGCATGTTCGTGCGTCCATCTCTATTAATAAAACAGTTATATTCAGTCGGCGTGCAAACCTTGATAATTATCGTGGTTGCCGGTCTGTTCGTCGGTATGGTAATGGCGCTACAATCTTATTATGCGCTGGTTGATTTTGGTGCGGAAGATTCAGTTGGTGTGATGGTGGCTCTATCGTTATTGCGTGAATTGGGTCCGGTTGTTACTGCGTTACTGTTTGCCGGGCGCGCAGGCTCAGCCTTAACTGCTGAGATCGGTCTGATGAAAGCTACTGAACAATTATCCGGTATGGAAATGATGGCAGTGAATCCTATGCAACGGATCGTTGCGCCGCGGTTTTTAGCCGGTGTCATCTCTATGCCGTTACTGGCGACGATCTTCAGTGCAGTGGGTGTATTCGGCGCTTATATTGTGGCAGTTGAATTGCTTGGGCTTGATTCGGGAGCATTCTGGTCTCAGTCGCAGGATAAAGTGGATTTATATATGGATATATACAATGGCATAATCAAAAGTATTGTCTTTGGTATCGTGGTCGCATGGATTGCTGTATTCGAAGGTTATGACTGTATGCCAACATCAGAGGGACTGGGGCAGGCGACGACTAGAACAGTTGTGCATAGTTCGTTGGCGATATTGTTTTTAGATTTTGTACTAACGGCTTTAATGTTTACAAAGTAAGCGTAAGGGGAATATATGACATCTCGTAAAATTGAAATAATGGTTGGCTTATTCGTAGCCGCTGCCATTGCCGCATTTTTTATGCTGGCGATGAATGTGAGCAATATGAGCAGTTACGGAGGCGGTGATAATTACGAATTAAAGGCACGTTTTGACAATATTGGTGGTCTAAAGATACGTTCACCGGTGGCAGCTGGTGGTGTGAGAATAGGTCGTGTTACCGATATCCAATATAATAGTGATACTTATGAAGCCGTTGTTGTCATGACTATCGAGACTCAATACAATAAATTCCCTATCGATACGGCGGCGAGTAT
>WTCC01000318.1 GCA_013138755.1 Gammaproteobacteria bacterium | reverse complement strand
TGGGTATTGGTGGATGAAATTTTAAACGCGGTTTTATTCGTGTTGATTGGTATGGAGGTATTGGTGCTCAGCTATCAGCAATCTTATCTATGGGCTGGTTTGCTAATGATACCGTTAATTCTTCTTGCCAGGCTAGTCGCTGTTGGGGTACCTGTCAGTATTATGCGACGCTATCGTGAGTTTAGCCCGATGTCTGTGTCGATAATGACCTGGGGTGGTTTGCGTGGCGGTATTTCTGTGGCATTAGCGCTGTCGCTACCACCCGGTGAAGTGCGCAATGTTTTGCTTACAGTGACTTATATCGTGGTGGCGTTTTCGATTATTGTACAGGGGCTTACGATTGGCCCGTTGGTGAAATTTGCCAGTAAGAAAAACTAAAGGGTTTAAAACCTGATGTCAGAGAATATTTGGGGACAGAGGAAAATTAACTGTATTTGTGCCGAGTTTTTACTCTGGCCCTAAACATTTAATGGTATTGATGAAGGCGAGTTTGGCATTACAGCTGGATCATCATTATGGCTAAATCTTTGATAAACAGGGTTACTTGGAAAGTGATTTTCCAAATTCACGAGAAAAGTTTGAACAAGAGCTAGCCAAATACTAATAACAACTAATTAAAGATTCTTGATAATCCCCATAAAGGGGACTATAGTCCCCATATTAGGGATCTTCGAGCAATTAGATATGATGGCAACTTCAATTGGTGACGCCTTATTTACCAAAACGCAAAAAAAGGTATTAGGGCTTCTTTTTGGCAAACCGGACAAGAGCTTTTACACCAACGAAATTATGCGATGGGCCTCTATGGGGCGTGGAACAGTTGGACGTGAATTGGATAAATTGGTCAGTGCTGATTTACTCACTGCTACACGAGAGGGCAATCAGAACTATTATCAGGCCAATGAGAACAATCCTGTCTTCAAGGAATTAGTTGGTATTGTTAAGAAGACATTTGGTGTTGCAGATGAAATTAGAGAAAGTCTTAAACCGTTTGATGACGACATTAAGTTGGCATTTATTTACGGCTCAATTGCCAAAGGGTCGGATACAAAATCTAGCGATATCGATCTTATGCTTGTTGGAAATGAATTACATTATGGCGATATAGTAGAAGTGCTTTTGCCACTAGAGGAATCATTACAGCGATCTATAAATCCAACAATTTATGATGAAAAGGACTTTGTAGGCAAACAAAAAGAGGGGAGCAGTTTTATAACTCGCGTGATGGAACAACCAAAAATAATGATTAAAGGAGTTAAGGATGACTTTGGAAAACCTGGTAAAGATTAATCAGCTCAATAGCGAACCAGCAGATAAAAATGAATTTGAAGGCTTGGTGAAAGGGGCAGTTGATCGATTAAAAGATTCACAAGTAGAAGCATTATCATTCGCGAGTCGATTTGATCTGGCTTATAGCGCGGCACATGGTTTAGCATTGGCAGCATTACGAGTAGCGGGTTATCGTTCGGATAAACGTTATTTGGTCTTCCAGTGTTTGATACATACAACAGACCTGACTAAAGTCCAAATACGTATCTTCTCAGCTTGCCACGACAAACGAAACTTAGCTGAATATGAAGGGCATTATGAAACAGACGAACAGCTCTTAACTGAGTTAATTACTAACACTGAAATATTGTTGAAATATATAAATAGGATTGAGCTTTGAGCGCATCAGTAATTGTAAATAAGGTTTTGAACTACGCCAAATAATAGGGGACAGACTAGAGCACCTCTTTATTTCTAATTGTTAGGTTAATAAGGTAACAAGAGTGACGGATACCAGTACACGAGCAGATACAACGATTGTTTTAGACTTTGAAACAACAGGCCTCTCACCTGATCAGGGTGACAGAGCTATTGAGATTGGTGCGGTTAAACTAGTCGATGGCAAAGTTGTAGAAACCTTTCAGAAATTAATGTACCCGGGTAGGCGTATCGATTCGTTTATTGAAAGTTATACAGGCATAACGAACAGCATGTTGAAAAGTGCACCACCGTGTGAAGAGGTTATGTGTGAGTTTTCAGATTTTATTAACGGCTATAACCTGGTCGCGCATAACGCATCATTCGATAGCAAATTTCTCGATTCTGAACTGAGCCGATGTAACAAGGGACGGCGCGAGGAATTCGCGTGTTCTATGCTTATCGCCAGACGGCTTTATCAAGATGCACCCAATCACAAACTTGGAACACTAGTTGAGTATAAAAAATTACCTAACGACGGTACATTCCATAGAGCATTAGCTGATTCACAAATGACAGCACATTTATGGTTAGAAATGATTAGTGATATTAAAGCTAAACATACATTTGAAAACCTGCCATTTAGTGTGATGCAACAAATCTCACAAGTAAACAAAAACTCAGCATCTGCTTTTTTAACACGTGAAGCTAGAAGAAACTAATGCCTGAAGATATAAGAAAACAGATGTCGAAGACAAAAATGGGCAGAATAAGATATTGATGAGACTCTCTGTTTCGAAGATGAATCAGGCCTAACCAGTCATGTGCGTAGTGGTTGCAGTTAATAGTTAATAGTTAATAAAAGTCATTGTTAGTCATACCTTTTTGAAGCGATAATCTTTAAAATAGGCGAAGTTTAGAGCTCTTAACAATTCCCCGCTGTCTCGCCGATCTCAACCTTTAAACCGGAGCCATCTCGCCACCATGCTACGTCTTAGTGATATCAAACTGCCGCTTGATCATTCCGATGCGGATCTTCGTGAAGCCATTATTAAAAAATTGGCGATTAACAGCGATGATCTTTTGGGCTTTAGTCTTTTTAAACGCAGTTATGATGCGCGAAAAAAAGCCAGTATATTGCTGATTTACCAGTTGGAAGTTGAGCTATCGCCAAAGGTTGAAAAACAGGTACTGACAAGATTTGCCAAGCAGTCTTTCGTTCGTAGCAGTCCCGATACTGATTATTATCCTGTGGCGCAGGTGGAAGGTGAATTTCCCACAGCCCAGCGGGCGCGACCTATTATTATTGGTTTTGGTCCCTGTGGGATTATGGCGGCACTGATACTTGCACAAATGGGGCTCAAGCCCATCGTATTGGAGCGCGGCAAGGAAGTTCGTCAACGCACCAAGGATACCTGGGGACTGTGGCGTGACGGCAAACTTAATACCGAATCCAACGTGCAATACGGTGAGGGCGGTGCCGGTACTTTTTCTGACGGTAAGCTCTACAGTCAGGTGAAGAATAAACGTTTCCTGGGTCGTAAGGTGTTAACTGAGTTTGTAAAAG
>WTCC01000289.1 GCA_013138755.1 Gammaproteobacteria bacterium | reverse complement strand
CTATGTTTGTTCTTATCACGATTTATCTGTAAATCCTCACCAGATAGTGAGGATTTTCTGCTTACCTTTTGATTGCTCGAATCTACTGATAGATAGCTGACTTCATCTGCTCGTTCATCGAGCAGTGCGTAGGTAGATAATTGTACATTTTCTCCGATATCAACATCTTCCTGACGAGCCGATTTTCCTGTTTTATAATCGATGATGGCATGTGTTTCTTTGTTTTTCTGGCTATCTATCCGATCAATTCGGCCATAGATTTCTATCGAGTCATTAAGTCTGACGGCAAGATTTTGTTCGCTGAGATAAATGTTCCAATCGTTCTGGTGTTGAATCTGCCAGTCGATATAGGCAGTGATATGCTTCTGCCATCGATAGAACCAGCTTCTATGTAAAACATTCTCTTCCAGGTCGCGAAGAAAGATACTTTTGGATATCTGAGATAAGTGAGACTCTGCTTCAGACCGGTTGGCTTCTGTGATGACCTGTTTGAATGCTTTACCGTGTTTTTTGTTACCACTGTGAAAGGTCTGTAAGATCAGATGAATACGTTCGCCATAATCTGATTTTTTTAACTCATCACTTAATTCTTCCAAAGGTTTTAGCGTCAGGCCATCGGCGGTGAAATACTGGTAAGGGCAGTTAATTATACGTTGGTAGGCACTGGCTGAAATTCTTTCAGGAATCAGTTCTTGTGGGATGACAGGTGATGGCTGTATCGATGGTGTTGGTAGATCGGTATCGTCACAGTTGAAAACCTCACTGTTGGATTGCACCAGCTGATGCAGATGTTCATTGCCGGGTTCATCTTGAAATACCAATCGGTAAAAATTGATGAGTAACTCCAACCATGGCGATACGGGTTTTTCTTCGCCTTTTTCTTCGTTGCATGCAGTAATCAGTATTTCTGGTGCAGATAGTAGTGTACGGTTGAACAGTTCATGGCGATACTTGCGTTGTTCTTTCCAGGTTTTTAGATTTAACGATTCCCGTACAGACTGATTAAAGAAGGGAGAGCTGTTAGCGCCACCAGGAAAATGTTGAGCTTCGGCCGCAGCGATGACGATACTATCAAAAGATAAGTGTGACGCTTGTTCGAGCGTCATTAATTTAACGTTTGCATTGGTGGTCGGCGGAGTAAAGTGTTGTGATTCGAGGGCCATACCTAACCAGACTCGACAGTCGTACCAGCTTAACATCGGATCTGAAAACTTTATGCTCTGCTGTAATTTATCGAATGTTTTTAATAAGGTCAGACCAGCCTCATCCTCCTGATAGCATTGCGGCACTCCGAGTAGATCTAAGCTATCGATCAAGGCGTTAAGAAATTTAGATAGATGAACTTTTTTGTCATTGGAATATATTGCAGATAAAGTTTCAGCGCTACACTGAATATAGTTAAGTGTATTAATCAGGCCGTCGTAAGAGTTAGCTGGCCAATGACTAAGACGCTGCAATCGCTGTTTAAGTTTTGACTTATATTGTTCGATGTTACTGCTAACATTCTCGTGGAAGATTAAGTCATGTTCAAATCGGTAGATGTTTTTTGTGTAATCATCATCGCTTGCTGCTTCACCCAGTGCCGCTTGTGTGATGTTGATGAAAGGTGATTTTAGACAATCTAGTAATGGGTAGGCGCTGAAGTCTTCTTCTATACACTCTAACCAGCGTTCGATAATAGTGGCCGCTTGAGTGGTCGCAAGCGACCAGCCTGCATTATCTTGTAGTTGGATATCTGCGCGTTCAAGTAAGGCGCGTAGGCGGCGTGACAGTTTCCTGTCTTCACTGATGATGGCAATGTTACTTTTACCATTCAAGATGTTAAGACGGACATGATAATCAATAGCGCGGATCTGTGCTTCTTCATTAACCGCTAGATAAACTGAAAAGGGTAAGTCTGTATGGTCGAGCTCAATATGGGTTTCACGGAAAGACTGCGCGCGTTGTTTGATCGAAGATTGTTTATCAGCTTGTGATGGCAGTCTGTATGTTTCGTTTATGAAGGTAGTAAATACGTGCTCGTGTTTGTTGTTGTGATTAGTTTCAGTATTGCTTATCATGGTTTTTTCAAACTCGATAACGTGACACTGTTTGTTATCAACTAATAGCTGAACGAAGTCTTTTTCCGTCGTGGTGTAGTGAGATAATCCCAGACAGATGAAATGTTGTTTTTCTATTTCGCTAGAGGCATTGCTTAAACGGGAAATATAATCGCTGGTCTCGTCATATAGTTTATTACTGCTGAGCTGTTGCTGCCATGCGTGCCAGAGTGTATGAACCAGTTTGCTCTCATTGAGTAAGTGTTGATGTTGTTCACTCATGCCATATGCTTGCTGGAGTTGTTGCTGCCAGCTCTCTGGCGAGGTAAAGATATCTACCTGGTTTAAACTGAGTTCATCAAAAAGGCTTAAGAGTTCTAGCGTAACCTGCCACTGATTTTCTTCTTTAAAAAGATCTGGATACTGTTGTAATGCTTCGATGAATAACAGCTGACGTGCGTATTCTCCAATAACCGAATAGTCAGCGTGTTCGTTATGAGAAAATTGTTCTGCCCATGACTTGAGTGTACCTGCCCATGGCGGGATGATAGCAGGCAGCTTCTCGTCGGTTAACTGGCATAGTGCGATGTTAAACTGTTGCGTTACCTGAGCATGCGGTAACAAAACGGTAAGTTTGGAAAAGTCTGGCGCGTCGTCTGCAAAGGTTTTAAAAATAAACTCAGCAGTAAATTGCAGGATGTTTTTAAAAACAGGGACTTCGATAATATCTGGTTCAGTCACTATCAATATCGCTGATTGTTATCTTTCCAGCAGTTTTAGTTTATCTGGCTTACCTTCCCACTCGGTGGCATCGGGAGGGGATTCTTTACTTATATTGATAACGGGCCATTCGAGGCTTAACTCTGCATTAAGCTCAATAAAGCTCTCCTGACCTTCAGGGACGTCATCGTCTGCAAAGATGGCACCGATAGGGCATTCTGGTTCGCATAGTGTACAGTCGATGCATTCCTCAGGGTCGATGACGAGATAATTGGGTCCTTCATGGAAACAATCAACGGGGCAAACATCCACGCAATCAGTGTGTTTGCACTTGATACAATCTTCAACAACTACATAGGTCATAATGTGTCCGCTTCATTCTAAAATAGTTTTGTTTAATTTTTTTGGAATTTTAACATAGTCATTGGAATATGCATGCCAACATAGTCTAAAATCCACCTTAATTTAAAGCAATTATGGGGCATTAATATGAGTTCAATACGTATAGCAGTATTTCCTGTTGCGGGGTTAGGCACTCGCTTTTTACCTGCGACTAAAGCGATTGCGAAGGAGATGCTGACAGTGGTCGATAAACCGCTTATTCAGTATGCAACAGAAGAGGCGGTTGCGGCAGGTATGGATACTCTGGTGTTTATCGTTGGTCGTACGAAAAACGCGATTATTGATCATTATGACAAAGCTTACGAATTAGAAACAGAATTAAGTCTGCGAAATAAAGACGCTATTCTAAAAATGGTGCAGGAAGTTGTACCATCTAGTGTTAATTGTGTTTTTATCCGTCAGTCAGAAGCTCTGGGTTTAGGCCATGCTGTGTTGTGCGCAGAACCGGCTGTAGGTAATGAGCCGTTTGCAGTGTTATTGCCGGACGACTTAATCTATAACAAGGGTGGTGCTAGCTGTATTCAGCAGATGGTTGAAGTCTACGATGAAAAACAAGCCAGTATTATAGGTACTCAAACAGTTGCGATTACTGACAGCGATAAATACGGTATGGTCGCTGGCCCGAAACTAGCGGATAATCTTGCGCGCGTTGATGAGATTGTAGAAAAACCATCACCGGCTGAGGCGCCATCAGATCAGGCCGTAGTGGGGCGATACATCCTTACACCCGGAATATTTAATAAGCTGAGAACCACAGAACGTGGTGCTGGTAATGAAATTCAATTGACTGATGCCATTGCTGAATTACGAAAAACAGAAGAGATATTTGCCTACAGTTTCGAAGGTCGCCGTTTTGACTGTGGAAGTAAAATCGGCTATCTGGAAGCAAATGTAGAAATCGCGCTTCAGCACGATGAAATGGCTGATGATTTTAAACAGTATCTTAAAAACTTAAATCTTGATTAATATATTAGCGCAAGTTAATATAGAGTTATTCTATGTATTGCTTTACTTGTGTTTAACTTAAATATTATGACCTCAGAAAAAACGAATAATAACAGGAAGATCTCCCCCTTGTCGTTTATGGGCAGCATTATTGCTGCCTGGTTTGGCGTACAGACAAAGGCCAATAGGGAGCGCGATTTTGAGCAGGGTAAATTCCACCACTTTGTAATCGGTGGTATTGTCTTTGCTGCGTTATTCGTATTCTTTGTTGTGGGTATCGTGAAAGTTGTTATGCATTATGCGGGTGTCCCTGGCTAAAGTAGCTTACAATTAAACCTGATTGAAACTAATCAGCAAGACATAAAAAAGCAGCACATATGTGCTGCTTTTTTATTGGGATTGGCTCCTCGAGCTGGGCTCGAACCAGCGACAAACGGATTAACAGTCCGTTGCTCTACCAACTGAGCTATCGAGGAATTGTTTCGGACCGAGGTCCTAGTTGGAAGGCGGTATGCTACCGATTTGAA
>WTCC01000140.1 GCA_013138755.1 Gammaproteobacteria bacterium | reverse complement strand
CTTCCAGATAAAAAGGTGTATAAGATACCTGTGCAATGATACTTTCTCAACTACTCATTAGATGTATTGAGTAACTATTTCAAAATAATAAGAATATGCATGTGATTTCATTGACCAGACAGGCTTTTACGTCTACATTTAACCATATCACTCTTTTGATTTATTTATACCTATGTCATTGATTAGCAAAGATTTTCGTTTGCATCAGCACCGAAATGAACAACATGGACATGCCCGCTTACGCTGGGCTTTGGTCGCTATTGCCTGCGCAGGCATAGGTGCGGTCATCGCAAGCACCAGTACAGAAGAAAGCCTGGAATCAAGCAAAATCGCAACAGAATCACTTCCAGCATTCGTCACAGAAACTAAATCATCAGAAGAACTAGCTCGTGAAAGCTTTTCACTCAGCCTGCCTGAATTACAAGCACAACAAGAAATCATTAATGCAGCAGACCCACAGAGCACCACATCAAGCCCTAAAAAATGGCGTGAAGTGACTGTGAAGTCAGGTGACAACCTCGCACTTATCTTCAAACGCGCAGATATCAAACCTCAACAGCTCGACGAACTGATGAAATCTGGCGATGCTGTAAAAAAATTACGTCGCATCTTTCCTAAAGACACCATCCGTTTGTTAAGCGACAGCGATGGTATCTTACAGTCACTGCGTTACGAAATTGATCAAAAATCATACTTAATGGTAGAACGAGAGCAAGATACACTTGTCGCCAATACCTACGATTATAAGATTGAAACTCGTCAGACTCACGCTAGTGGTGTAATCGATTCGTCACTGTTTCTTGCGGCACAGAAAGCAGGAATCTCTCAGAACATCATCATGGAACTAGCTAATATTTTTGGCTGGGACATAGACTTTGTACTCGATATCCGTAAAGGCGATAACTTCACCGTATTGTATGAACAACTGTATCGCGATGGTGAAAAAATATCTGATGGTAAAATTCTTGCAGCTGATTTTGTAAACGACGGAAAAATTTACCGTGCTGTTCGCTACACTAATCCACAGACCAATGAGACCGAATACTATACGCCTGACGGCAAGAGCATGAGAAAAGCCTTTATACGTACGCCACTTAATTTTGCTCGTATCAGCTCTGGTTTTAACCTCAAACGAAGACACCCAATATTGCTTAATAAACGCCCCCACCGAGGCGTTGATTACGCTGCAAAAAGTGGTACACCAATCTACGCAGCTGGCGACGGAAAAGTTATTTTTAAAGGTAAAAAAGGCGGTTATGGCAAAGTCATGATCCTGCAACATGGTACGAAGTACACCACACTGTATGCCCATTTAAAAACCTATAACCGTAAGCTTAGAAAAGGTTCTAGAGTTAAACAGGGGCAGACGATTGCATATGTTGGTAGTACAGGCTTAGCGACAGGCCCGCATTTACACTACGAGTTCCGCGTGAATGGGGTACACAGAAACCCATTAACCGTTCGCCTACCTATATCTAAACCGATACCCAAACGTTATATGGCTGATTTTGACTTGACGACATCACCCATCATCGCGCAACTTGATCTGGTCACCCGCCCACAACAATTTGCTCTTACCGACAACTAATCGGTTAGTAAATAATAATGTCTTCATCACATCCTGAGTTATATATAGGGTTGATGTCAGGTACCAGCATGGATGGCATAGATGCCGCTCTGGTTGACTTTTCCACACCTCAGCCCGAACTCATATGTACACACAGCCATCAATGGCCCGATACTATCCAACGGGCGCTGATTGCAGCTCGTGATATCCCAGATGACGAACTGAAGACGCTCTCATATCTCGACAGTCAAACCGCTGAAATCTTTGCAGAAGCTTGTTTAGAACTACTAAAAAACACAAACTATCAGCCACATGATATCACCGCGATAGGCAATCACGGACAAACTATTCGGCATCGACCAGACATCGACAAACCATTTTCACTACAGATTGGCAACGCACAGATATTGGCAATACAAACTGGCATTGATGTTATTGCAGACTTCAGAACTACAGACATCAAAGCTGGTGGTCAGGGCGCACCACTCGCACCCGCATTTCATCAGGCCATTTTTCACGATGACGATTCTGATCGCGTCATCGTGAATATAGGCGGAATCTCAAACATAACCGTGTTACCTAAAAACAAAAATAAACTGGTAACAGGCTTTGATTGTGGACCCGGTAACACACTGATGGACGCCTGGATGACTCAACACAGACAAAAAAGTTACGATGTTGACGGACAATTTGCATCGAGTGGAAAAACCAATGCAAGATTATTGGCGAATCTGTTAATGGATAACTACTTTCAACTAGCGCCACCCAAGAGTACCGGCTTTGAATACTTCAATCTTGAATGGCTAAACTCATTTGATCTAGACGAAATAGAACATGCGGACATCCAAAGTACTTTATGCGATCTAACCGCCACATCGATTATCCGGGCTATCAATCAATATGCGCCAGGTACTGATGAGATTTTTATCTGCGGTGGTGGTGTTCACAACAAAGAACTGATGCGACGGCTGGGTAGCTTAACCAAGTGTCCTGTGACAACAACTGATGCAATCGGTGCTCACCCTGACTGGGTAGAAGCGATGGCTTTCGCCTGGCTTGCTTACCAGAACATCCATCAACAGACGGGCAATTTACCGTCGGTTACAGGTGCTGACAATACTGTCGTCTTAGGCAGTCTAACCAGTCATAATAACTAGCATTTAAATTTAGCGTTTCGACATTTCAGTATAATCACGCACTTCTTCACCAGTATAAATCTGAGTTGGTCTGAATATACGATTATCTGACAACTGTTCGCGCCAATGTGCCAACCAGCCGGCCACTCGAGACACTGCAAAAATAGGCGTGAACTGATCAGGTGCAATACCCATTTCCTTGTACAAAATACCTGAATAGTAATCCACATTTGGAAATACCCCTTTAGGACCTAATGCTTCCTCACAGGCTTCTTCCAAACGCAACGCAGTCTCAAACTCGGGACTGAGATTACCTTGTTTTTCACTCCATTCAACCATCAATTTTTGCAATACAATCGCACGTGGATCTTTGGTTTTGTATTCACGATGCCCCATACCCCAAACAACTTTTTTGCCAGCTAATTGTTTGTCTAACCATGCTTTCGCATTCTCTGGTCGCTTAATATCTTTTAGCATTTCAACAACACGTTGATTAGCGCCACCATGAAGAGGGCCTGCCAAAGTACCAATCGCTGCCGCTATAACAAGAAATGGACTTGCCAATGTTGAACTGCAAACCATTGCCGCAAAAGTGGAAGCATTAATAGTGTGTTCTGCATGTAAAACAAAACACGCATCCATCACTTTAACTGCCATCTCATCAGGTTCTTTACCTTTAAGCATGTAAAGAAAATTTGCGGCATGACTTAAGTCATCACGCGGCTCAATCGGATCGTAACCGTTACGGATGTGCTCCCACATAGCAACAATAGTCGCCATGCGTGAAATTATTTTTACCGACATGCTATGAATGTACTCAAGGTCATTGCCCGCGACACCATCAGAAAGAACTTCTTCGCCACCATAGAACATGCCCAAACTCGCCACAGCAGTTTGTAGCATCTCCATTGGATGCCCTGAAGTAGGCAGATTTTTCATGATGCTACGAATTTTATACTTCAGACGACGTTCTGAACGTAGCTGTCCATCAAAATCATCCAACATTGATTGGGAAGGTAAACAACCGTCGAGTAGCAATAGCGCTGTTTCTTCAAAAGTACTTTTTTCTGCCAGCTCCATTATGTCGTAACCGCGATAGGCAAGAATACCTTCTTCACCGTCGATAGACGAAATGTTTGATTTTGTTGCTGGCACACCCGCCAGACCCGGTAAATATTCACTACTCATGACAACTTCCTTTGAAACAGACCCGATAGCTTAACAAACTATTAAACTATTGTTTATACACCTAATGTTTTGACAGATAAATAAAACACAGTTCAAATATCCTAAACAAAAAAGGCGCCTAATTCTTTTGAATCAGACGCCTCTGGTAATTATTGTAAGTTAAAACGTAGTTACAGCGTCATAGAAAATGATGAACCACAACCGCAGGTAGAGTCAGCGTTTGGATTATTTATAACAAAGCGCGCGCCTTCTAGACCTTCCAGATAGTCGACTTCGGAACCATTTAGATACTGCATGCTGGTAACATCGATCAACATAGTTGCACCATTTTTTTCTATAATGGTGTCATCGTCATTAACATTATCGTCAAATGCAAAAGCGTATTGAAATCCAGAACAACCGCCACCATCAACAGATACGCGCAACTTCAAGTTCGGGTTCTTCTCTTCTGCAACCAGAACATTTACTTTATTCGCCGCAGACTCTGTAAAAGCAACCGTAGCCCCTTCGATAACTTTAGGCTTCGGTGCAAAACTTATTTGGATATCCATCAAAACAACCTATCTAATCAATATATTAGATAATGCTAAATTAACCTAGTAGTTTAGTCAAGTATTCACTATTGACTACCATCGATGGGCAACAACCGTCTTATCAAGCCCTAGCTTTTTGCTGCTGCCGACTCATCGAGGTGATGAATATTGTCCTGACTCTCATCCTTATCCATCGGATTTTCCGGTAACTTCCGCGCTTTAACCGCATGAAGCATCTGGCCGTTAATCTCAGCGCCACTAGCCATTTCCAGCAGGTTGTACTCAACATTACCTGATATGCGTGCTTTTGCTGACAACTCTAGTTTTTCACTAGCATAAACGTTACCGATAACTTCACCGTTAATCACGGCATAAGCAACATAAACATCACCTTCCACACGGCCATGATCACTGATAACCAGTACCGTGCCCTCAGCATCATCAGCGGTGCATATATTTCCGTTGACTACACCATCAAGATGGAGACCGCCCTGAAATTTTATATCACCATTGACCTCTACGCCCTGGCCGACCAGAGTATCAATTTTTGATGATTTAATTTTTGATGATTTATTATTTTCTTTATTGCTACCAAACATACTCATACTCCCCCGGCAGTCAAATCTGACCACACAAATTGCTCATCTATAGCTTTGATCTTGGCAGTGCTTGGATTCACTTTTACATGAAGAGATTCCGGTTCAAACGCCGCTGGCAAGTTCATCACTCCTTCAAATTTTTGAAAATATTTAAAACCAAATTTCATTGGTGTTTTCACATCTTTTGAAACATCCGACAACGAGTACGTTACCGCCTTACCTTTTTTCGTTCCCTTGATCCGGACACTAACCGTACCACGTGCAAGTTTGTCATTTCGACCACGTTGACTAACCATTACCTTATAGTGATAGTCACCGTTTTCGTTTTTTCTCAGTTGAACTGTCTGTATCGCAAGACTGCGGCCACCTTGTTCAGGCGCCACAATGCTTTTATAAAAGGACAATTCCTTTTTAAGTTCGAGCACTTCGTCCTGCGCTTGCGCCAGAGTGTCTTTAATCTGCTCTGAAGCATCAACATCAATTTGACTACTACGTTTAAGCATAGTCGCTCGTCGTTCAGTTTCAATGATTTCAGCCTGAGATTCTTCTAATTGTGACTGCAATAAATTGATGTATTCAGACGAGTCTGCACTATCAAACCCCGCAGTATTACGCCCATAATCAAACGAAAACTTTAACAATATCAGCATGATACATGCTATTACAGTGAAACTTAGCAACCATAATAATGGTCTTTTTACAGCAATAAGCGTATGGGTCTGTAATGGCTTAATACTCATGGTACCAAAGCAACCTGATTGAGACCCAGTGTTTCGTCCAGCGAAAACATAATATTCATATTCTGGACAGCCTGTCCTGCTGCGCCCTTCATCAAGTTATCGATAACTGAGGACACCACGATGACATCACCTTGCTGCGGTCTGAACACAGAAATGCGGCAATTATTCGCACCTCTTACCGTTCGAGTTTCTGGCATCATGCCTTCTGGCAAAACGTCGACAAAAGGTTCGTCTGAATAGCGGTCACTATACAGCTGATGTAAATCAGTAACATCAGAATTAATCGTCGCATATAGACTGGCTTCGATACCACGAATCATCGGCACTAGATGTGGCACAAACGTTAAACCGACATCATGCCCAGCTACGCCCGCTAAGGTCTGTTTGATTTCTGGTAAATGGCGATGACCATCAACACCATATGGCTTGAAATTTTCAGCCGATTCCGCTTGTAAGGTAGCAACACTAGCACCACGTCCTGCGCCACTAACGCCTGATTTTGCGTCTGCAATCAGACGTTGGTCATCAATTAAACCGTTTTCGATAAGCGGTAAAAAACCCAGAGTAACTGCTGTTGGATAACAACCTGGATTTGCTACAACTTTAGCGTTTTTAATCAGTGCACGATTAATTTCTGGTAGACCATAAACAGCATCAGCAAGTACATCGACACAAGCGTGATCCATTCCATACCAGTCCTTCCAAACAGCAGCGTCTTTCAACCTGAAGTCTGCGGCCAGGTCGATAACGCGCACATTATTTTCAACCAGTTCAGGCACCATCTGCATGGCTGTACCATTTGGCGTTGCAAAAAAAACAACGTCACATTCTGCAAGTGCCTCGACTGAAGGCTCTGTAAAACATATATCGATAAACCCTCTTAGATTAGGAAACAGTTCGGCAACCTTCTTTCCTGATTCAGCACGTGAGGTAACATACTTTAATTCTACCTGCGGGTGTGTCACCAATAAACGTAATAATTCCACGCCGGTATAACCCGTCCCACCTACTACACCTACCACTAACATCTGCATTCCCCAATATTCATTTCGTTATTCATTTAAATTCTATTTCCAAAGATAGAGCACATACTGTAAACGTCATCATGGCACTCAGATCATTCGCCGAGGAACGATTCCAGTGCAGTTTTATTTAAAGCACGTTAATATGCCTAAATTAGTATTTATTCTAGACGGACTTCTTATGTTGTGGGTTAAAGCCTTTCATATTATTTTCATGGTGACCTGGTTCGCAGGCCTGTTCTATCTACCACGTCTTTTCGTTTATCACGCCGATGCCAAAGATGACGCCAGTAATCAGCGCTTTAAGATTATGGAAAGGAAACTATACTATGGCATCGCCACACCTGGTGCAGTCATTACCATTGCTCTTGGCTTCTGGTTGATACACCAGATAGGCACTGATATTCTTTCCGCCTTCTGGCTGCAGGCTAAATTATTTCTGGTTTTCGTTTTAGTGATCTACCACATCTACTGCGGAAAACTACTTAACGATTTCAAACACGATAACAATCAACGAAGTCATGTCTGGTATCGCTGGTTTAACGAATTTCCGGTAATCCTTCTGGTCGCAATTATTTTACTGGTTGAGCTACAGCCTTTATAAAAAGTTGGCAGTTGGCAGTTGGCAGTATTTTCAAAAAACCAACTAAAAAATTCAAACCATTTTTTGCTCTTAACTGATAACTGCCAACTTCTCTACACAAAACGCTCCAGCTGCTGCAACGCCTGCTTATAGACACTACGTTTAAAGGCCACAATTTCATCTACAGGAGTCCAGTAATCTACCCAGCGCCAGCAATCAAATTCTGGCTTGTCACTACAACACAGATCAAAATCCCCTTCGCACCCCGTCAGACGCAAGTAAAACCAGATTTGCTTCTGCCCAATACACAAGGGCTTTGATCGTCTGCGCAACAGATGATTAGGGATACGATATCGTAACCAGTCGTCTGTTTTACCAACAACTTCTACATGCTCAGGCAACAATCCTGTTTCTTCATGTAACTCACGGTACATCGCTTCGATAGGTGATTCATCTTCGTCGATGCCTCCCTGTGGAAACTGCCAGGTCTTTTGACCGGCGCGACGAGCCCAAAAAACTTTACCGTTAGAATTACTCAGGATGATGCCGACGTTAGCTCTAAAACCTTTAGAATCAATCACTCGTCAATACCATCGAGGCACACTAGATATCACTATCATTAAGGGGTGCCATTAAAATTATTATTACATTGATAATAACAGACCAATAGAATAATAAAAGTTCAAATGCATAATATAATTATAGTATTCCGAGAAAAATCAGCATGATATTAGTGGTTTCTAATGTTTTAGATATGACCTCTTACAGTTAACATTGAGCCGCATTCAATAAACCCGTATCATGCCGTCCTCCAATGATGACTTGTAACCTTTAGAACAGATATGGCATTAGCGCTCTTCGACCTTGATAACACCTTACTTGCGAACGACAGCGATTTTCTCTGGGGCTGCTTCCTGGTCGAAAAAGGTCTGGTCAACAAGTCGACATACGACGAGGCAAATAAACGTTTTTATGCAGAATATAAACAAGGTACGCTAGATATCTTAGAATTTCTCGCCTTCACCCTAAAACCGTTAACGCAATTTTCAATGGAAGAATTAGCACATCTGCATGACGAATTCATGCACAGACACATCACTTCAGCAATGACGCAGAAAGGCATCGCACAGATACAACACCATCGCGAGAAAGGTGACATCATCGTCATCATAACCGCGACCAATAGCTTTGTTACTGGCCCCATTGCAGAAGCCTTCAAGGTTGATGACCTGATTGCCACAGAACC
>WTCC01000022.1 GCA_013138755.1 Gammaproteobacteria bacterium | reverse complement strand
TGCTCAGCAGTGTGTCCACGTTTCATTGCAGCAAGAACTTTGTCTGAACCACTCTGTACCGGCAGATGTAAAAAACTGACCAGTTCGGGGACCTGTGCATACACCGCAATCAGATCATCATTAAATTCCATCGGGTGTGAGGTAGTAAAACGAATGCGCTCGATGCCGTCAATGGCAGCAACATAATGAATGAGTAAAGCAAGATCAGCTTTGCTTTGTTCGCCACCCTCGGCCTCACCCTCACTGTTATACATCACACCACGGTAGGCATTTACATTTTGCCCCAGCAAGTTAACCTCTCGCACTCCCTGCTCTGCTAAACCGGCAACTTCGGCGAGTACATCATCAAATGGGCGGCTGACTTCTTCTCCCCGGGTATACGGCACAACACAGAAACTGCAATATTTACTGCAACCTTCCATAATCGAAACAAAGGCGGTCGGACCATCTGCTTTTGGTTCCGGCATACAGTCAAATTTCTCGATTTCAGGAAAACTGATATCAACCACTTTTTTATGTGTTTCACTCACGCCTGATATCATTTGCGGCAAGCGATGGATGGTTTGTGGACCAAACACCACATCAACGTAGGGCGCGCGTTTTTGAATTTCTGCGCCTTCCTGACTGGCAACACAACCGCCCACGCCGATGACCAGGTCGGGTTTATCCTTTTTCCAGTTTTTCCAGCGACCAAGCTGAGAGAACACCTTTTCCTGTGCTTTTTCTCGAATCGAACAGGTATTCAGCAGCAGCACGTCGGCTTCTTCTGGATTGCTGGTGAGTTCAAGATTATGCGAGTCGGCGAGGACATCGGATATGCGCGATGAATCATATTCATTCATCTGGCATCCATATGTTTTTATGAATAGTTTACGCGTGGGCGCAGTCGGCGGTTTGAGTGACATTCGTACCTGATATAATTATTACCAGGCACTGATTATACCTTGCCAGCACCAGCAATATCTACTGTTGTGTTAGCCTGTACTAATGAGATTATTCATTATGTGGCATGTTGTTGCAGGTCACGCTGTCCAGGAAGATAAAAGCATGGCATCCATGTAAGCTCGACAGCAGCATCCCTGCTGCTGACGGACCTGCAATAACATGTCGCATATTAATAACCTCATTCGTAATTCTGTCCTGTTTTTTGTTATTCGCTTTTAACTGACAACTGAAAACTGCCAACTAATAACTTTCCTTATTCTACCGTGACCGATTTTGCCAGGTTTCGTGGCTGGTCGACATCGGTACCCTTACGCACGGCTACAAAATACGAAAACAGCTGCAGCGGAATGGCAAACAGAACCGGGGCCAGCTCAGCCTCCACTGCTGGAACTTTCATTATATGGCACATTTCGCCCAGATCAGCCATATCCAGCCGTTCATCAGCAAACAGGTAAACCTCACCTCCTCGCGCTAGAATCTCCTGGATATTGGACTTGATTTTACCTTCAAACCCATCCATTGAAGCAATCGCAATGGTCGGCAAATCCTGGTCAATCAAGGCAATCGGCCCATGTTTCAGCTCACCCGCCGGGTAAGCATCTGCATGAATGTAGGAAATTTCTTTAAGTTTTAATGCACCTTCCAGGGCAATAGGAAACAGCGTGCCACGACCAATAAAAATCGCATTCTCTAATTCAGTAAATTTTTCTGCCCATTCATCTATCGCGTCGACGTTGTGTAACACCTGCCCAATTAAGGCTGGTAATGCCTTGGCCTGTTGAAACAGTGACTTTTCTTCAACTTCTGTTAAACCATGACGCTTACCCAGGGCAACCACCAGCATCAGTAAAGCAATAAGCTGCGTAGTAAATGCTTTGGTTGATGCCACACCAATTTCCGGACCGGCGCGGGTCATCAACTTGAGTTCACTTTCTCGCACCAGAGAACTTTCAGGTACATTACAGACTGATAGCGTCAAATTCGTTAATTCCTTGACGGCGCGTAATGCTGCCAGGGTATCGGCGGTTTCACCTGACTGTGAAATAGTCACCACCAGGGTATCATCCATTAACACGGTTTTGCGATAGCGATACTCACTCGCCACCTCTACCCGGCAGGGAATACCAGCAATGGATTCTAACCAGTAACGTGCAACCAGCCCGGCATGGTAACTGGTACCACAGGCAATAATCTGCACCGCTTTTACCTGATCAAAAACCTTATCCGCGCCGACACCAAACGCCGTATCTAATAACCTGCCATCAACAACACGGCCTTCAAGAATATCAACAAGGACTGAAGGCTGCTCATGAATTTCTTTCATCATGTAATGGCGAAACTCACCTTTTGAGGTAGCATCCGCACTTAATGCAGATTCTTTTATTTCTCGCTCGACAACATCGCCTTTCTCATTGTAAATAAGCAGTGCATTGGTCCGGATATCGGCGATATCACCTTCTTCAAGGTAAATAAAACGTCGCGTAACCGGTAACAATGCCGCCGCATCTGAGGCAATAAAATATTCACCAATGCCGACACCAATCACTAATGGACTGCCGCGACGAGAAGCTATCAGACGGTTCTTTTCGCTGGACATCACACCTAGTGCATAAGCGCCTTCGAAGTCGGCAACGGCTAAACGCACTGCAGTTAA
>WTCC01000367.1 GCA_013138755.1 Gammaproteobacteria bacterium | reverse complement strand
GATGCTACGATGAGTTGAAAGCCCTCTTAACTCAGATCAAATTCAATAGTGACCGCGATCAGCTCTGGTTCTGCGGTGACCTCGTTAATCGCGGCCCTAAGTCACTCGAAACACTGCGTTTTATTCGTTCACTTGGTGACAACGCTATAACTGTATTAGGGAATCACGACCTGCATCTATTGGCCACAGCTTATGACCATCGCAAACCTGGTAAAAAAGATACCTTTGATAAAATTTTACAAGCGACTGATGCTACTGATTTGCTCGAATGGCTACGCCACCAACCTCTGGTTTTTCATGACAAAGATAAAAACATCACAATGCTCCACGCAGGAATACACCCTGACTGGAGCATCGTAAAAGCACTGCAATTAGCTGCAGAGATAGAAACCCTCTTACAGAGTGACAATCACATTAACTTTTATAAGCATATGTACGGTGACAAACCTTCTGCATGGCATGACGATTTATCCGGTTGGTCCCGTTATCGCTTCATCACCAATATACTGACACGGTTACGCTATTGCGATGAACAGGGAAAACCTGCATTGAATGCAAAAGGCCCACCAGGAAGCCAGGCTGAGAATCTATTACCATGGTATGACATCCCGGATAGACAGTCTAAAAATGACGACATTATCTTCGGTCATTGGTCTACTCTTCCACACGCAGGCTTATCAAGTATCCAAAATGCTTACGCTATCGATTCGGGATGCCTATGGGGAGGCCTTTTAACAGCCATGAAAATCGATGATAAACCTTTCGAATATATCCGCCTGGCCTGCCCCGGCGCGCAAAAGCCACCTGAGAAGTATCTCAAGAACAAGAAGTAGCATATGTCACACCGCTTTCCTTGGGCATATTCACACCGCCCATCCATGGGCAAAAAAAAAAGAACACCGATACCGGCGCTCTTTCCTTCAGGAGTCTAAAAATCTATTGCACTAACTACGACAGGGTGTTCCTGTGAAAGTTCAAAATATTATTATTTTTTAGAAATAACTCTCTCCAAAGTAACAAAACGGCAAGAATACTTATTCTTATCATCAGCTTGCCGAGTCACACTATCAATCTCGACCCACTCTTTTTCATCGTAGTCAGGAAACCATGCATCTCCTTCAAACGCTGCATCAACAAAAGTAAAATACATGCGATTAATCTGTGGCAATAACATCTCATATATACTGCTGCCACCAATAACCATAACTTCATCCGCATCTGAAACAACTGCCAGAGCATCTTCAAAAGCGGTAACACAAATAACCCCTTCAAACTGGGTTTCTGCATTTCGGCTTAAAACGATATTCGTTCTGCCCGGCAATGGCTTGCCAATCGATTCAAACGTTTTTCGACCCATGACAATGGGTTTACCCATGGTGACTGATTTAAAATGGGCGAAGTCTGCCGGCAAATGCCAGGGCAACTGGTTATTATTACCGATAAGGTTGTTGCGATCCATTGCTGCAATAATAGAAATAATCATTTTTACCTAACCGAAAACAGAGACAAGCTAGCCTCTGGCTCCTTAGAATGAGCTAATATTTATACGGAAAATGGATACTTTATTGGCTCGTGATGTTGATAATTAGAAACTTCAAAATCATCTGTTGTGACCCAAGTTTCGATATCTTCTAATGTTTTAATATCTGGATTTATATGTAACTGAGGCGATGGAAATGGTTCTCTCTTTAATTGAACATCACGCATTAATTCCAACTGATCTTCATATATGTGCGCATTGACAAGTTTATGATACGCCTTGCCGGCTGTATGACCTGTTATACGCGCGACTAATGCCAATAGCACAAAAACCTGGCACTGATTAAAATTTATACCTAACGGCACATCGGCGCTGCGCTGGATACTATTTAAATAAAGTTTTCCACCCAATAAAGAAAAATGATGCGTATGCATACATGGGCGCAAACAGCCCATGTGAAACTCACCTGGGTTGTAAAAAGTCATGATTTCTCCCCGGTTATCCAAACCACGCTTTAAATCATCAACAATATTTTTTAACTGATCAAGAGTACTTCCGTCAGGACGCATCCAGGACCTTCCCTGAACACCATAAACTCGACCCATATCATCTTCGCCTTTACGATGTGGGTTATTTAGCCAATCTGAATTTTCGTTCGCATTTGCATTCCAGGTATTACAACCTATCGCTCGAAATTGAGCGGCACTACTGTAACCACGTATATAACCTATAAGTTCTGCTATTGCCGCTCTCCAAAAACTTTTTCGTGTAGTAATCATTGGAAATCGATTGTTCTCCACGTCATATTCCAAATCAGCATTTATAACGGTCAAGCATCGCTTTCCTGTTCTCTCATTATGAACCCATTCACCTTCGTCAACGATTCGCTGACATAAGTCTAAATACTGTTTCATGAATGACTCTTATCGACGTAGTAACTGTTAGGGCGATTATTCTTTATAGCAATATAATAAGTAACCATGCCGAATATAATCATAGGCAAGGACAAAATCTGCCCCATTGTTAACCAGTCAAATGCAATAAACCCTAAGTGTGAATCTGGAATTCTGTAAAATTCTGTAACAAAACGGAAGCTACCATAGCAGAACATAAATACTGCCGATATTGCGATGTGCGGTCTTGGTTTTGATGAATACCACCATAAAATCAGAAACAACAGCAAACCTTCTGTTAATGCCTGATACAGTGAAGATGGATGACGTGCTATGTGGTCACCATAGTCAAACGCCCATGGCATAGCCGTTTCCATTGGTCGCCCCCATAATTCGTGGTTTATGAGATTACCGATACGACCTGCCCCCAAGCCTATAGGCACCCACGGAGCAATAAAGTCTGATACCTGAAAAAAAGTCATGCCGTACTTACGACCAAACAAGTATAAACCGGCAAAAACCCCTAACATACCACCATGAAAGGACATGCCGCCCTGATGGATATGGAGAATAGAAATCGGGTTATCGATAAAACCAGAAAAATTATAAAATAATGTGTAACCGATCCTACCGCCTAAAATAACACCCATCGCACCGTAGAAGATCACATCTTCTACTTGCCTACGTGTCCAGTTGGAATCTTTTTGTTTAGTCCGCTGAATACCATAAAACCAGGCACCAACAAAACCACTGAGGTACATCAGACCATACCAATGGATTTTCAAAGGTCCCAGAGAAAGTGCGACAGGATCGATATCAGGATACATAATCATGGCAAAGAATTTTAACAGAAAGACTGATTAGGGTCAGAGACAAAGTCGACTATAATTTTTTTTTAACAAAAAAAACCCGAACATTTCTATTCGGGTTTTTTGGTATCAAAGCCTCGCGATGTCCTACTCTCACATGGGGAGACCCCACACTACCATCGGCGCTGAGTAGTTTCACTTCTGAGTTCGAGATGGAATCAGGTGGTTCCTACTTGCTATTGTCGCGAGACAAGCCGGTTGAAGAGCGTAGCGATAAAACCGTCCCGAGTTTGTCGAGGGATCTCATCATCTTATGTAGATGCTACGCACTTCCGAAACTGGAAAGCCAATATACATTTAAGTATAACTTCGAATATCTTATATATTCAGGTGTTAACAAATAAGCACCTTCGTGTTCTGCTTTATGACTGACTATATAATCAGCAGCAAAAACACTTGGGGTTATATGGTCAAGCCTTACGGTCAATTAGTACAGGTTAGCTTCACACATTACTGTGCTTCAACACCCTGCCTATCAACGTCGTAGTCTTCGACGGACCTACAAGGAACTTAAAGTTCCAGTGAGAACTCATCTTTGGTGCCGCTTCCCGCTTAGATGCTTTCAGCGGTTATCGGTTCCGTACGTAGCTACCCGGCAATGCCACTGGCGTGACAACCGGAACACCAGGGGTACGTCCACTCCGGTCCTCTCGTACTAGGAGCAGCTCCC
>WTCC01000036.1 GCA_013138755.1 Gammaproteobacteria bacterium | reverse complement strand
AGGTCACCATCCGAATGGGCTTTACCCATGTAGTTAATAGTGAAAGTGGTATCGCCTAACTGAAAGCTGTTTGATTTTTCCACGGTGGTGTCGGGTAATACCAGATGAGTGTTTTCATTGACCCAGGGCTCAAGCGAAAATTGGCGTTCTTCCAGTCGACTGGCTGCTGCTTCGGATTGAATGTATTTCTGTGCCCCGTATGGTGCAATAATTTCAGCGCCTAATTCTTCAAAGACTTGTAAGCCATAGATATGATCGGCATGGAAGTGGCTGACGATGACTTTTTTGATGGGCTGATCAGTGATGTGTTTAATTTTTTGTATTAACTTATTAGCAAGCGAAGGTGTGCCTAGTGAGTCGAACACGACAACGCCGTCACTGGTTACAATAAAACCGGCATTGGAGATAAAGCCTTCATTGTCAGTTGCGATGCCTGGGATACCCTCTACATAATAAACATGTTCGGATACTTTTTTTACTTCCATATCAACAGAAGTCTGTGCGTATTTTACTGTCGTGCCTTGTGCTTCAGTGGCAGGAGGCTCAGCTGATAGCGGTGTACTGAAAAATATGATTGCAGATGCAGCCAACATTAGCAGGCGCGGATTTTTATTGCATGTAGGCATGACCTTCCTCGTATTGTAGGCGTATGATTTCGGCGTCACCCATGGGGACCATCTCTATGAAGCCGTGGATATCTGCAGGAAAAAATCCTTGTCCTTGTGCAGCAATCTTACACATCTTGATGGTTATCGCTTCACTATCTACCAGACTTTGCGCACGGTGCATTAGAGCTTTGTACTTACCGTAATTTTTGATGGCAAAAAAACTTAACTCAGTTCCATGCAGAACTAAAACGATGGATTGATCAAACGGATCAGCGCCTGTTATCGTGCTGAGATAACTAGCGCGATCCAGTACGCTTTCAACAGCTTCAACTGTTTTCACGTGAACATCATAAACGACTTTCTGTGGTTTATATTCGGTTGCGGTGACAGTGGAACCACCCCATGGAGCAGATGTCGTTCTGCCATCAGTCGAGGTGTCTGCAATAACATGTGTGTTGAAGATGATAGTGATAAAGATGTACAGGTAGCAAAAGCTTTTTAACAGATGGTTTTTCATTATATCTACTCCTGACGGTCTATTCGTACAATAAAGTATTAGACGCTTGAGGAACAGCTAGTATTCAATAAAAGTTGAAATAAATAATGGGTGACTAATATAAAGCAGAAATAAATAGGCAGCGTGAACATCCTGCTCACGCTGCCTGCGCACATACACCTTCAGGAGATTCAGGTGTTGTATGGCTTGTCGCAGGAACTATGAAAACCTACGATGGATAGTATATTAATGTTCCAGGTGTATTTTTCATTGATATATGTCAATAAACGCGTTTTGGAGCAATATTTATTGATATCGTTTATAGAGAAGCGAGTATTAATGACTCTTTTTCGGATTTACAGAGAGACTTAATCGCGTACTCGCGTTTGCAGGCTGCTGAGCGTGAGTGTGATGTTTCCTGGTAGACCAGCTGCACAGGTCGCCTGGCTTTGGTGTATTTTGCGCCATTTTTGTTGATTCCATTATGTTGATTTAGACGCTTGTCTACATCTAAAGTAATGCCGGTATACAGGCTGTTATCAGCACAACGGAGTATGTAGATAAACCATGGTTTTGTGGTTTCCGCTGTTAATTCAGTATCAGGCTGCATCCTTTAGGTCGTGTTTTCTAGATAGCGTCTAATTGTCGCATCGAAGCGGGTAGTAGTCTCATATCAACCAATGCGGTGATGAAAGCTTTAACGAAGCTTGCCTCGTCTTCATAGACTATCCTGTAATACTGAATTTTCATGGTCAGTGCGCTGCCGAAGACGATAGCAATCAGTGTGATGAAAGATCCCAGAGCAAGTGTGGATACCCCGGTGATGCCTTGCCCAACGGTACATCCCAGTGCTAGTGTCCCACCGATGCCCATGAGTATCGCTCCCATCATATGATTTAAAAAATCTTTGAAATCGACGAACCATTCGATGCGAAATGATCGACTGATCAGCGACCATAAAAACGAACCCAAGACGACGCCAAAGACAGAGATCAGTCCGAAGGTTATCAGCGAAGAATCGAAACCATCTTTAATGTAACCGTAGGTTTGACCTATGGGGTTAACAAATGTGAATGATTGTGGATTCAGGGTGCGTGCAACAGCTGGCTTGCCTGTATCGTCATCTGCTAGCATGTCCCACTCTTCATAATATTCGACCAGCGAGTAGTTGGTTTCATCTGCTATGACGGTAATGTTGTTGCTGGTATACCATGCTGCGGCCACCGCAAGGCCGATGATAATCCCACCTAATATATTATCTTTGTTTTGTCTGAACTCAGCTGCTTTGAAAATATAAAATAGTAATCCTGCCGTAGCGATCAGGCCGAGCACCAGTCGTGACGTCGTAGGGTCGTCGCCGCTGATTAAGGCGCCGATGTCCTGTTTGGTATCTAGCGTTATCGCAAGTGGATTTAACCAATCATAAAAAAACAGGCTGTATAAGGTTTTATCACTATCGGGAAACGGATTTGTCATGTAATAAGCAGCTATTCCTAAAGCAGCAAAAACAAAAACAGATTTAATATTGCCGCCACCAATTCGTATCAACGATTTGTTACCGCAGCCACTTGCAAACGTCATGCCGATGCCAAAAATGATACCGCCGAGTATGTTTTCAGCATAGATTAATTGGTCGCCGCGATAGGGAGGGAAGGTGTCGTCGACGTTAATCATACCCATGTATTCAAGTACGGAAACGCAGAAAGTTGCGGTCGCTATGGCGAGTAGCCAGGCTCTGATCCGACCATAATCGTTCATGTTTACCATGTCGGAGACAGCTCCCATGGTACAAAAATTTGTCTTGTTGACGACGGCGCCAAGGATGACGGATATGATAAATGTCGACCAGAAAAAGAATGAGAGGCTCTCAGCGAAAGATTCAAAAACCATGATGGCACCTGTTTAGGTAAAAAACTTAGTTATCAAGCAATCCATAGCCACTTATTAGTGTTGATTATACTCAGGAATATAATAAACGGAAGGGTTTTAGCCGTATCGGGAGGGTAGAAATTATTTGTTGTATAGCGGTCTTAATGGTGAAGCATGCGCATTAACTTGTGAGCTATTTGTTTGTGGTTCATTGTTAAATGCAGTTAACAGTTCACCGCCGTGCCAGTTAGATGAATCAGTACTGTATAGATCATGATTTAACTCTTTGATGTTCTGTGCGAGTTGGGATGAGCAATGCTCTGTTATCTGAGTGAGGTTGGTTAAAGAGTCATTGCTGTAGAATATTTGCGCCCAGGTGATCAGTGCGTTTTTAGTTTCGACAGCGTTATTGTTTTTTGCATGTTGCTTCACTAACGAGGCAGCGGTTCTGCTCGAGGGTTTATTAACGCTGGCCTGGTTTCTGCTAGAGCGCTTATTTTCTCCTGATCGTCGGAAGAATAAAACTAGTGTAATTGCCCAGGCAGCAGCAAAGAACAGGCTTAACCATTTCCAGTAGGGTTCAGCGTTATTGTCAGAGTACGATGTGATAACGTCCTCTGGTGCATTCAGGTCTAGTGGCTGTGTGTTTTTTGCTGCAGGGGGTAATGCGTAACTGTTGTCGGCAACTGCTCCGGTGACAGTCAGTGTTACCGCTGGAAGTGTGGCAAACTCTTTTTGATTTGATATCGTGTTCCACCATTCTAATCGTATTTCCGGCAACGTGTAGCTACCGGCAGTTGCCGGTATAAGTGCAATTTTTATCTGCTTGAGGCCCGTTATTCCTGAGCTGGTCTGCCTGTTTTCGACTGCTGCTTTATCAGGATACTGCTTTAAGTTATCGATATCACTAAAGATAAGATCAGGGAGTTGTACGGCGGTTAACCCTTCAGCCGCAATAGTGACAGTGCGTGTGATCGGATCGCCAGCTTTTATATCGTTGATGTCAGCTGACCAGTCTTCGACTAATTGAAGGTTGTTTGTAGGCAGCCAGTCTTGCAGATTAACCGTGGTCGGAGCTGCTTTCACGTTAACCTCGACTGCTTTGCTGCGTAGGCGTTTTAACTGACCGCTCATGCGGAAGCGATCAAAAATGCTTCTTGCTTGCGTGGGGTTGATGCGACCCTCGAAAGTGGATGGGTTGATCTTTAAACGCCCGCTTTTTTGCGGGAAGATAGCGTAGCTGCGTTCAAAGACTTCGTAGCGGATACCGTTGCGAGTGGTCTGATATTTGTCTTCGCCAAGCGGATGGATGATCGCATCAGGGTCGCTGACGGCAGGTTCTGATATCGATGCACTGGCTATGCTGACGGTGCGGAACAGTTTTATTTTATAGATAAATTGAGACTGTACCCAACCGGATTTCTTGTCGATAGAGCCCTCCAGAAATATCTGTGCAGGGATAGTGCCTTGATCGCCAGAAGAAGTATTATTGGCCGATGAACTGTTGATAACGTTGATCTGTATCGCCGGGCTAATATCTTTGCCAAAGTTGATGGCAGGAATGGTTACTCTGCCAATTTCTTTTGCGATGAGCGATAGATCCCATGTTTTCTGTAAATCCCAGCTGCCGTTAACCGAGCGCATGTTGGTACTTTGGCTGCTGCTTAAAATATCAAAATACTGGTATATAGGGCTGAAGTCAGGATCTTCATCAACGCTGCTGTTAGCTTCGTAGATCAGATGAAAGGAATCGTCTAGAGCAACCGGGTTACGGCTGGTCGTTACAGTGATGCTGGCTGCATGGGCAACGCTGGAGATGAGTGTGGCGCATAATAACAGTGTTTGTAGAAAGGTCATCATGTGAGAATATGTTTTTACGGTGTTCATTACCAGGGCTCGTCAGTATCAGTTTGATTTGGTATCTGTTTGTATTGGTATAAAAATTTACGTCTTAATAGACCGCCAGGATCATCAGGAATTCGCTTCAACCATTGTTCGGTCGCTTTCTCTTCCTCGGTTATCGATGCTTCGACAGGATTGATCTCAATTTCCAGCGGATCTTCTTCTGAATCTTCGTTTTCAGATTCTTTGTTCTCTACGCTGTCACTCTGTTGATCATTCTTATCTTTTTGTTCCTGATCCTTTTGATCTTGTTCGTATTGCTGCTGTTCTTTTTGTTCTTCTGCTTTCTCCTGATCGGCATCACGTTGTTCTAACTCTTTTTCTTCGGCTTGTTCTTGTTGATCTGAATCTTTGTTTTTATCAGAGGGTTTCTGTTCGCTGTTTTCCTGATTTTCTCCATCTTTACTTTCTGAATCAGAGGATTCGTTTTCCTCGTCGTCTTGCTGTTCGTCGCCCTGATCACCTTTTTCTTTATTTTCATTATCTTGTTCAGAGTCCCCTTCGTCAGAGCTTTCCTGTTCAGATTGTTCCTGCTGTTCTTCTAGTGCCTGTTTAACTTGTTCACGATTATATTCTGCGTCTTCGTTGTTCTCATTTAGTTCTAGCGATTTATCGTACGCGGTGAGGGCTTCTTTGTATTTACCGAGCTGTGCCAGCGCGTTAGCTTTATTGTAAAAACCATCGCTGGTATCGGCGTGTTCTAGTATCTCGGCGGCTTGTTCATAGTCGCCGTGGCGATAAAGTGCACTTGCCTTCCAGTCAGGCTGGGTAAATTGTTTTGCTGCTAATTCATCGTCGCCAGAGTTGAACGCTTTCATTGCTTTTTGATCTGGGCTGGACCATAAGTGCTTCGCGTCGAAATAACCGGTTTGAAAATTATCACTTAAAGTATCGATTGAATCAGTTTTACCTTCAGCGTAGGCAGGTTGAGGTATGGCAGAGATGAAAGTTATGGCGAAAGGAAGTAGAGCAGCGATCCAGCCTTTTCTTGCCCACAATGCCGCAAAAAATAACAAGGGTAGTAATAACCAGTGGCCTTCCTCCTGCCATGTATCTGAACTGGGGGATTGATCGTTTTTATTTTCAGCAAGATTTTTAGATCGAAACAATGATGTCAGTTTTTGAATGTCATTGTCGTTGGCGCTTAAGCTAGTGTATATACCACTGCCAGCTAAAGCGTATTGCTGCAATTTTGCAGATTGAAGCTTAGGGATGACGATAGCGCCTTTACTGTCCTGCAGGAAGCCGCCATCAGGTGAGTTAAATAATGGGATTGGGCCGCCTGCATTAGTACCTATGCCAAAGATAGACAGGCGGTGCCCCTGTGATGATACTTTTTCGATAGCAGTTTTGTATCTAGGGTTAATGTCATCAGTGATTACTAAAATGTTGCCTCGGATGATGCCTGCCTGTGTAAACAGGGAGAAAGTTTTGGCTAATGCTTTTGACAGGTTGCTGCCCTGTGCTGGCATCATATCCGTTTCTAACGAGGGTACTAAGTTAGCGATGGTGGTATTGTCATCCGTTAATGGGGTAACAACAAAGGCATCAGCTGCGTAAACGATCAGAGCTGTTTGACCTGCTTTTCTGGTTTTCAATATATCGAGCAGCTTAAGTTTTGCACGTGCCAGTCGTGAAGGTTTGATATCGGTCGCATTCATAGATCGCGACAGATCAAGCAGTACCACTAGTGATGATTGTTCTCTGTATACAGGTTGTGGCAGTTTTTTGTAAACCGGGCCTGCGAGTGCAGTAATGCATAAGCTGGTAGCAATCAGGATTAACAGTAATGGATAGCGTCGACGTTTGCCGCTGCTCTTTGTTAATACATAAGGTACGAGTCTTCGATCGACAACAGAATGCCAGTTTTTATTATTTTGTGTTTTCTTGTTGTAGAAAAACAGATAAAGAACAAGTGGGATAAAGGCATAAAACCAGTCTGCACGGATAAAGTGAATATTATCCAGGATAAAACCTGCTTCCTCAGCGATAACGCTGAACGGCGTATTGAAGACCGTGTTCAATAGTTCATCCATCAGCTGTATTTTTTCTCAGCGCGTAACGCTTTCCCTTTGGTCTTCGTCAAAGAAAACTGAGGTGCATACATGAGCAGGGCGAGTAGTCCTGCTAAAGCAAAACTTACCGCTAGCGGAATATAAAATAATGCTTTTATCGGGCGATAACTTTTGACGTCTTTTTCGACAGGCTCAAGTTCATCGAGTAAGGCATATATCCTCTGTAAGTCTGCGGTAGTGTAGGCGCGAAAGTATTGTCCACCGGTTATCTTTGCTATCTGACGCAGAGTGATCTCGTCTAACTCTCTTGAGCCACGACTACCGATACCGATGGTGTGAATCTTTAAGCCTTTTCTGGCGGCGAGTTGTGCGGCTTTTATCGGCGTTATCTCACCGCGATTGCTGACGCCGTCGGTCAATAAAATTAATACTCGATCATCGCTGATGTTTTTTTGTATCGTGTTATTGTTTTTATTTCTGCCTTTATCGAGACGTTTGACGGTAAGGCCGATAGCGTCACCGATAGCCGTTGCCTGTCCAGCGAGTCCGGTAAATGCTTCCTGTAACAGAATATTGACGGTGGTGCGGTCAAAGGTTAGCGGTGCCTGTACGTAAGCTTGATCGCCAAACAAGATAAGACCGATGCGATCGCCGACACGTTTTTCGATAAAAGCACTGGCGACAGCTTTGGTTGCTGTTATCCTGCTCACCGAGCGCTGATTGTGGCGTATCGCGTGGTCCATGCTCTTTGAGATATCGATAGCTAGCATCAAGTCGCGCCCGCTAACAGGCAGTTCTATCGTGTCACCTGTCCACTGTGGCCTGGCCGCTGCGATGACCAGGCAGATCCAGGCAAGTGTATAGAGCAAAATTGGCCAGTTCGGTTTTTTATCGACGAAAGCATCGTTCTCACTGACCTGATAGTCCGATAAATGCGGTACTTGCAGGGCAGCATCGTTACTGTTTTTTGCCCGTGGTAATAACAAACGTAATACAAAAGGCAGTGGCAGTGCTGCGAGTGCCCATGGCCAAAGCAGAGACATCATGATGATATTTCTCTTGTCAGCCTGGCGTGAGGTGATATTTTATGTGACGAATACAGCCATGCCTCGCACAGATGAATTAACTTTTTTGCATCAAAGTCCAGCTTGGCGTTCTCCGGTAAATAGGGTGCGGAGAGTAATATTTTTCCTATCTCGCCCTGGAAGTCTTTGTTCGCTGATGAGCGATTGCTGGTATTGTCCAGATAAGCTAGCCATTCGTTACCGATTAAACCGGCGATGTCTGTTTTTGGGTAATAGCTGATGCTGGCGCGGCGTAGAAGCAAGGACAGTGACTGCGCTAAAGATGATTTATTTTTTGTTAATCGATACTGTTGTTTGATGGTTTCAAGTTCTGCTTTGATGTCTCTGTTCAGTTGTTTTTTCAGGTAGATATTTTTTGCCATAAAGACAACAGCAATAACTAAAATCACGCTTGCGATAATCATCCACCAGCCAGGTGCAATGGGCCACCATGAGATGGGATCAGGTAGATGTATATCTCTTA
>WTCC01000202.1 GCA_013138755.1 Gammaproteobacteria bacterium | reverse complement strand
TCATCTCCCCCCTTACCACCCAGTGATATATCACCCGATTCGGCAAGACGTTGTGCAACAGCCAGTACTTCCTTCTGCGCCTCTTCGACATCTTTTAAGCGTACCGGGCCTTTGGCTTCCAGATCTTCACGCATCATATCGGCAGCGCGTGATGACATATTACCGAATATCTTTTCTTTTATTGCCTCATCAGCACCTTTTAGCGCGATGATTAACTGTTCTGACTGTACGTCACGTAATATTGACTGGATACCGCGATCTTCAATTTCAAGCAGGTTTTCGAAGACAAACATTTGATCCTGAATTTCCTGAGCAAGTTCTTCATCGTGTTCTGTTATGGCTTCTGTAATCGCGGTTTCTGATGCACCATCCATAAAATTTAATATGTCTGCAGCAATCTTAATGCCACCTACGCCAGAATTTTGCATACCGCTGCTCCCTGAAAACTGTTTTTCTAAAACTTCATTTAGTTCCTGCAGCGCTGCAGGTGGTACGCCTTCAAGGGTTGCGATACGCATCAATACATCTGAACGCGCTCTCTCCGGTAAGTGCTGTAATATTTCTGCAGCATGTCCACTGTCCAGATAGGAAAGCACAATCGCAATAATTTGTGGATGTTCGTTTTTAACCACATCTGCAACTGCTCGCGGGTCCATCCACTTTAATGATTCAAGTCCTTTGGTGCTTTTACCTACAAGAATTCGATCAATAAGGCTACTTGCTTTATCTTCACCAAGCGCATTGGTCAGCATGTTCCTGATATATTCATCTGAATCAACACCAACACCCGATTGTGTATTTGCCGTTTCTACAAAAGCACTGATAACCGATTCAACTTTGATGTTGGGCACGTTATTAAGGGTAGCCATTACTGTGCCTATTTTTTGCACGACGTTTGGCGCCATATGTTTTAATACTTCTGCCGCACTCTTCTCACCCAGGCTCATCATAAATATAGCAGCACGTTCTGAGCCGGACATGTTTTTGATGTCACTGGTGTCTTCTAACTCTTTAGCCATCAGCAGCCACCCATGTATTCAACACTGATGCAGCACGCTTGGGGTCTTCTTTGACCATAGTGCTTGCTATATCCTTTATTTGCCGGCTGTCTGTCGGGCTTTGATTGGTTAATGTCAAGCGATCTTCACCCGCTGGCAACTGTGGAAGCTGTTCACCCGCTGGTAGCGCGGCAAGTGTAGCTGCTGCTCCCTGGCCATGTTTAGCCAGATTACTTAGCATTGGTCGTAAAACACCAAAAGCAATTAACAGAACAACCAGACCACCAAGTAACTGTTTAGCCAGATTTAACACCCATGCTTGCTCCCATATGGGTGGTTCTGCCAGCGGCTCAACTTCTTCAGGTAATTTGAACTGCGTGTTAACAACATTAATCGTATCTCCACGTTTTTCATTCAGCCCGACCGCTTCTCTGACCAGTGCCGTAACAAACTGCATTTCTTCTTCATTTAAAGGGCGTCTTTTTACTTTACCTTTTTTACTAACCGTAGTGCGATAATCGACAATCACAGCCACCGATATTCGCTGGAGTTTTGTCGGTGCCTGTCGTGTATGACTAATGGTTCGATCTATTTCATAATTGCGGACTGCGCGAGAAGAGCTATTGCCAGATGCCATCGCTGTTTGATTTGTATTGTATTGTGCCTTATTCGTACTGCCGCCGGCAGGCGGTTGATTGCTTAAGGCGCCAGGAATTCCCATAACTGCTGGTTGATTAGCACTTTGTTCAAATAGCTGCTCACTACGTATCGCTTTTTTTTCGGGTAAATAATTTTCTTTTGTTTCTTCAAGCGCCGTAAAATCAACTTCGGCAACAACCTGTGCGCGAACACCTTCATTGCCAACAATAGGGCTGATGATATCAAGTATTCGCCGGACATAATTCTCTTCAAGTTTACGTGTGTAATCAAACTGGGAACTGCTCAACATCATATTTGACTGTCCCCCTTTGCTACTAAGCAAACGGCCTTTGTCATCAACTACCGTTACCTGTTCAGTATCCAGACCGGGCACACTTGATGCCACGATATTGACTATGCCGGCTGTTTGCACGTCCGTTATTATTCTGCCGGGATAAAGATTAAGTACAACCGAGGCTGCAGGTTTACTGCTTTTACGTGCAAAGGCAGACTGTTTTGGAATGGCCAGGTGGACACGTGCGCTTTCGACCATGTTTAACTTGGTTATTGACTGTGCCAGCTCGCCTTCAAGTGCACGTTGGTATCGTGCCTTTAATAAAAAACTATTACTGCCAAGGCCTACATTTTCATCTAACAGTTCATAACCAACTTCACGGCCAATTGACAAACCCGTGCCGGCAAGTTTTATTCTGGCCTGCTGTAACTGGTCAGCGGGAACCAGTATGCCATTACTGCCCGGGTCCAGTTTATACTTAATACCTGTACTATCGAGTGATTGCGTGACCTGCGATAAATCTTTAGCTGAAAGGTTGCCATACAACATGCTGTAATTAGGCGTTTGTGACCACATGGCAACAGTGACACCAAGCGCCACACTGACTGCCAGTCCGATCATTAAACCAAGTTGACGTAAGCCAGGTAAAGAATTAAAACCCTGAGCCTGTACCGTTACATTTTCTGCTGTGACTAATGCCATTTATCTACCATTCGATATAATTACTGTTATAGTTAATTTCACTTACTAATAAATACGTTGATTAAGCGACATGCTATTGCAGATCCGTCAGTAGCAGGGATGCTGCGGTCAAGCTTACAGGGATGGTTTTACAGCGTGACCTGCAATAGCATGTCGCATGTAATAACTTCATTAGTATCTGATCGCTAAAATATTTATAAATCTAAACCGGCATATTCATCACTTCTTTATATGCAGAAACCAGATTATTCCTTACCTGCGTCATGGCCTGAAACGATACATTCGCTTTCTGAATGGCAACCATAACTTCACTTAAATTCACATTGGGATCACCTAATTCAAATGATTCTGCTAAACCAGAAGCTGACTTTTGTGTTTCATTAACCTGACTGACTGAATCCTTTAATAACTGTGCAAAGTCAGCTTTTCCTATATCCGCACCGGCTTCTATGGGCAGTTTATTTTCTGCCATTGAAGCCATGTTTCGCATTTGCTGTAGGAGTTGATTAATTTCTAAATTGCTCATATTTATTTACCTGCTTTACCTTAGCCACATTGTGTTGCTTTATATCCGCTGTTGTCGTTTCAACTGAGTTTGCTATTTTTTTATCTCTATTATTATCGGCATAGCTGCCAAAAACTTATTTTTCATTTCATTAGTAGACATCATGCTGGTATCGCTACGCCTGCATCGCGCATTCTGGCCAGCTTATAGCGCAATGTCCGTGGGCTAATGCCAAGTTTCTCCGCCACTTCTTTACGGTTGTTTTGGGCATTTAATGCTGAAATAAT
>WTCC01000106.1 GCA_013138755.1 Gammaproteobacteria bacterium | reverse complement strand
CATCGATTCAGGAAGAAATTACCCCTGAATTTGTCAGAGATGAAGTGGCGCGTGGACGTGCGATTATTCCCATGAATATTAATCACCCAGAAGTAGAGCCAATGATTATTGGGCGTAACTTCTTAGTGAAAATCAATGGTAACTTAGGTAACTCGGCTGTTACGTCTTCTATTGATGAAGAAGTAGAAAAAATGCTTTGGGGAATTCGTTGGGGTGGTGACACCATTATGGATTTATCAACGGGTAAAAATATTCATGAAACTCGTGAGTGGATTTTGCGCAATTCGCCTGTTCCCATTGGTACCGTGCCGATTTATCAAGCACTTGAAAAAGTAAACGGTAAAGCTGAAGACCTTACATGGGAGATTTTCCGTGATACGTTAATTGAGCAAGCTGAGCAGGGTGTTGATTATTTCACTATTCATGCCGGTGTGCGTCTTAAATACGTACCGATGACTGCTAAACGTGTCACTGGTATCGTTTCACGCGGCGGTTCTATCATGGCGAAATGGTGTCTCGCACATCATGAAGAAAACTTCCTGTATACACATTTTGAAGATATCTGCGAGATCATGAAAGCATATGATGTGTCTTTCTCCTTAGGCGATGGGCTGCGTCCGGGTTCGATCGCTGATGCCAATGATGAAGCACAGTTTGGTGAATTGGAGACATTGGGCGAGCTGACAAAACTTGCCTGGGAACACGATGTACAGGTGATGATCGAAGGTCCTGGCCATGTGCCAATGCAGATGATCAAAGAGAACATGGATAAAGAATTGGAAGATTGCTTCGAAGCTCCCTTCTATACACTTGGCCCATTGACCACAGATATTGCGCCTGGCTACGATCATATTACTTCAGGTATCGGTGCAGCGCAGATCGGTTGGTATGGTTGTGCGATGTTGTGTTACGTCACACCGAAAGAGCATCTGGGTTTGCCGAATAAAGAAGATGTTCGAACTGGTATTATCACGTATAAGATTTCCGCCCATGCGGCTGATCTGGCTAAAGGTCATCCTGGCGCACAGATACGTGATAATGCGATGTCAAAAGCCCGTTTTGAATTTCGTTGGGAAGATCAATTCCATCTGGCGCTAGATCCAGAACGCGCGCGTGAATATCACGATGAAACCATGCCGAAAGATGCGCATAAAGTAGCGCATTTCTGTTCCATGTGCGGGCCAAAGTTTTGCAGTATGAAGATATCTCAAGATGTTAGAGAGTACGCTGCGAAACAAGGTATCGATAAAATTGAAATTGCTTTTGATAAGGGTATGCAAGAAAAAGCGGTAGAATTTAAATCCAAGGGTAGTGAGATTTATTCGAAAGCTTGATTTGGTAGAGAATGATATCGGAAGTTAGCTGTTCTAAAAGCCTACTATCGTAGGCTTTTATTTTTTTGTGATATCGTAGATACAGCTGATACTGAATTACTCTTAACTGTTTTGTTTGTTTAGTGATGATTCTTCACTTCTTCTATCAAGACTGTTTCGCCTGTCTGGGAAATCTAAAGGTCTAGATAGCTGTCTTCGATCAGGGGTAGCGTTGCGTTTTTCTCGCATTAGAAAAACCATGATGAAAGCAACGGTGAATCCAAGTGTTCCCATCACAAGTGATGTGGTGTGTAGAGCCTTTTTGTCAAAATCAGTTTCTGTGATAATAATGTCGACATTTGTATAAGACTCAAGAGCCACCATTCCAATGCCAGAGACTCCCAGCAGCAAGAACAGGATAATAAAAAATAACCTGTAGTAAAAGAATAAGTTAGTGCGAATTTGAAATAACATCAAGAGTATATAGTTTGATTTTTTGTATTATCAACTTATTTTGAACAGGTTCTAGATGTTCGTGTCCAATGACCTATGGTGGTGACTAAGTAGGTCTGTAAGCATACGATGGTATTGCAGGTTACGATTATTATCTTTTCATTGATTTTCCTGAGGTTGTTATTAAATGCAATCAGGCTAGCCAGACTTGTGATTTTTGTATTGCTCTTAAATACACCTGTTATTGCGGGTGAATATCAGGAATACGAAATGGTAAATATAACAGCCGGTCAGGTGGGTATACTCGATGATCTGGATGGACCGCAACGTTACGGACTGGAGTACCGTTTTAAATCATTTGCTGGGCCCTGGAACTTTCGTTTGATCCCGGCAGTTGGTGCTGCCATCTCTAATAATGGTGCCAGTTTTGTTTATACCGATCTTAGGCATGATTTCTATTTGAGTAGGCGGTGGATCTTGATTCCGAGTTTTGGGGTTGGTGTCTTTAACGACAGCAGTGAGATCGAGTTGGGGAGCAGTCTTGAGTTTAGGTCGGGTGTCGAGTTGGCGTATCAATTTAGAAATAAAATACGTGCTGGTATTGCTCTTTTCCACTTATCTAATGGTGGCATTTCCAGTGAAAATCCAGGTACCGAAGCGCTTGTTTTATCTGTCTGCATACCTATTATGAATGACTGATCGTACGATTTAATATTCACTATAAAAGATAGGGGTAATTGTCCTGTACGGTTATTATGATTTACTCTCAGGGCTTATTTATATAATATATATTCTAGTTAGTAATTTGTTTGTAAATATTAAAAAGGTAATTAGAAATGGCTTACAAATGTGAAGTATGTGGCATGGGCATTGGTTCGATGACTTGCGCTGAATGTGGGAAGGAATTAGTGCATGACACGATTACGACTGATGACGGTACGACAGTACATGTTTCAAAATGTCCGGATGGTCACGGTATGGTGAAATCACCGATGTGTTGCGGCCAGGACATGGCAAGTCAATCGTAAATTTTAAGACTGACTGACGAAAAGGGCAGCTTGTTAGCTGCCCTTTTCGTTGTGTAAACA
>WTCC01000292.1 GCA_013138755.1 Gammaproteobacteria bacterium | reverse complement strand
GATAAGTAAATTCTTTACTGTTAAACCATTGTTCAGCAATCCGAACACCTTGCATCATTTTGTTTGTTTTCAAATTAACGGTACTAGCCATGCGCTGATCTTTTTTAACGGTTTCAATATCATCCTCGATATTGACCCGTACATCCTCCCTGACAGTCGAAACATCTGTGACCTGCACTTCAAATATTTTTGCCAGATTAGAAATTGCTCGTGCTTTTGCCTGTTCTACCTTAGACGCAGAACCTGTGGCGGTGAGAAACTTGGCGTTGCCGTACATTTCCGGCTCACTGTAAACCCACACAGGAGCATCACTTGAATCAAATGACGAGGTCGTGCTACACGCAGTACATAACGAGACACACAGTAAGATTGTTACACTAAAAATTGATCTCATAATAATTTAAATAGTCTTCACGCGTCTCATCACAGGACGCCTCAATTTATTTTCTTTCTTCTGTCTGCGGCACCACCTGTAATATCGGCAGACCTATCCTCGGCGCATTCCAGTGTTTTATAACAAAACTAGATCGCTCTGATTTAATAATAACGCTTTCACTCATAACATCAACAACCTTGCCCGCAGAGTTTTTCATCTGTATCTCCACCTGGTGCTCACCGACAGGAAGCCTGATTCTTTGTAACTGAATCTCCTGCGGCAACGTTGTCCAACTTCTAGTATCAGCTCGCTCCGTCGCCAGATTAGTCACCGTGAGCAACAGCCCTGCAAACGATCCATCTTGTTGCGACTGCTGCGTATTATATTTAACAACAGCACGAGCAGTCGCTCTTGCCATTATTCCTGGCATCTTCTGCTCGAGCGAATACCTTGCTAACGCATCGATATCCTCAACTTTCTCCATGGTAAATTGCTGCTGAGCGACTTCGATAACAGGCTTATCTAAAACGCCTTTTACACCACGATAGACCGGAAATGCAATGCGCAGATTCTGCTGAACTTCTGTTGAGAAAATCGGTAACGCCGCTTCAGACTTTATAGGTGCAAGCCCGTTATTCAGTATGACGACCAACTCACCGAACTGATTATTAATTTCGGCAGGTTTATAAGTCACCATACTTAATTCTTTTTTTGTCTTATCAAATTCGCTGTTAAGACCATTTACCGATAACAGACGCAGAAGATCCTTTTTCAAGATGTCAGGTATCCGCGGATAATGCTGCCCCCCTTTTTCTTTGTAGACTATCAACGCTTTACGGTAAGAAATAAGTGCATTATCTTCTTCATTGAGATTTTCATAGATGATACCTTCCAGATAACGGAGAAATGCATCCTCATCAGGCTCATCACCCCATTCCATCATTTTGATATTTGCTTGTAGCATCTCAACACGTGCATCGTCGAGCCTTTCCAGTTGAATATAATTCATCGCCATAAAAGCGTGCAATAGTAACTGCTCAAAACGATCACCCTCATAGCCACGAAATGTGTCGTTGATAGTTAATGATGCAATATTCTCAGTAACACTGATCCCATAGAGTTTTTCGATTTCCTGCTTGGCAATTTCGAAGATTTTATTACTACCGGAATAGTCATCGGTCATACGGCGCAGCATGCCCTTTTCTAATGACGAGATAATTTCTTTATGTTCTGGATCTTTTTTTTCAGCGATAGCAAGAGAAGTATCTGGGTCACCATGAAGCAATCCATCGCGTAGTGAATGTGCATATTGACTGTAGGTGGCACATGAGATCAACATCATGCACGCACTGACGAGCAGTATTCGCCTCAACAGATAAAAGATGATAGAAAGATTGAGTTTAAGCATAAGTCAAAGAACAGTCGTAGTGATATCCATATCAAAGTATCCTCCACTGAGCACACAGCAAAATTTATTTTCGTCAGACAACGAAGCGCTGCGTATCTCTCGACAGGTTCACATTACCCAAAAATAATTACAGACGGAAACCACCCTTCTCGACCGTTTTCTTGATCTTTTTCTGTCCGACCCATACTTTACGATTAGTACCGAGTTCGACCAGGGTTAGATCTATCTGGTAAAAACGCGCCTGCTCACCACTGATCGCATCGACGATGCTGTTTATAGAACCCTGCATCATAAAGTCTGCACCAATTTCCTGACCCAGAGATTTACGCGTTTCTTCAGACGCATGCAGGTCCTGATCCTGCACTTCGCCACGAACTTCTTTACGATCGGTTGCTGAAGCAACAAATTCCACATCACCTGAATTGATCAGCTCACGTTCCATGTCAGCGATAAACGTCTGTGTATTAATATGTTCATGGCTGAGGTTACGTACAGTCCCTACGATTACCGTCGGCGCCCTACCATGAGAACGATTGTATTTGGTTAACCAGGCCCGTGAGAGCACATCCTGTATCATCTCTTCAGCTACCAGACGAGAGTCGGTATCATTCCAGTTACCACTTAAGTCAGTGACTGAATTTGCATCGACGCGGGTAACCGTCTGACCGCATCCAGACAATAAAAATAATGATATACATAGCGCAAATAACGAAATCACTCTCGATGTAACTAAAGTCATTTTTAATACTCCTTTTTTCAGCTGAACACAGCTTTGCATCCAAACATGATTGTTTGAGATATAACAGGTGATTTATATCATTAAGTCACCTGACTTGACCAGTCAATTTTAGGGCTTAGATAAAATAATCAGTATATTAATGACGATCATCGACGCCAATAGTTGCACTACACAAGCACAGCAGGTATTGTCGCGCCATGAGCAGTCATTCCAAAGCAACCATAGACACCTTACTCCACGCTAAGTGGATCGTTCCTGTCGACAATAAACATCGATATTTAGAACATCATTCCATCGCTATCCATGAAGATAAGATTATTGATATTTTGCCTACGTCTCAAGCAAAGAAGAAATACGACGCGGGTGTCAGCCGTTCATATGACCAGCATGCCCTTATTCCCGGCTTGATCAATAGTCATACTCATGCTGCGATGAATCTGTTTCGTGGGCTGGCTGATGATTTAGAACTGAGGGACTGGCTAGAAAATCATATCTGGCCTGCTGAAGCAAAACACATTAATGAAGCATTTGTTCAAACCGGTACCGAGCTGGCGATCGCCGAAATGATCAGGGGTGGCACTACCTGCTTTAATGATATGTATTTCTTCCCTGATATCACAGCCCGTGTCGCAGATGATACCGGTATACGCGCATCTGTCGGCTTGATATTGATCGACTTTCCGACCGTATGGGCAAACAATAGTGAAGAATACATCGACAAAGGTCTTGCTGTTTTCGATCACTACAAAGGGCACGAACTCATCAAGACCGCCTTTGCACCACATGCACCTTATACCGTCTCCGACGACCCGTTAAAACAGATTAAAACACTGGCGGACGAACTTGAGTTAAACATTCATATGCATGTGCATGAAACAAATTCTGAAGTCAGTGAAGCGGTAAAAAATAATGGGCAACGACCGCTTGCAAGGCTGAACGATCTGGGCTTAGTATCTCCATCGCTACAGGCAGTGCATATGACGCAGTTACAGGATGATGAGATCGAATTACTGGCATCATGTGGCAGCCATGTCATTCATTGCCCTGAATCCAACATGAAACTAGCCAGTGGCATCTGTCCTGCTCACAAGCTTTTAGATGCCGGTATCAATGTTGCATTAGGAACTGATAGCAGTTCAAGTAATAACAACTTAGACATGTTTGGCGAGATGCAGTCAGCGGCTCTATTAGCAAAGATTAGCACTATGGATGCGACTGCTCTGCCAGCTGAGCAGGTTTTACAGATGGCCACGATCAACGGCGCACGAGCCCTGGGCATCGATGAAATAACCGGTTCACTGGAAGTTGGAAAATTTGCTGATATCGTCGCGGTAAATTTCGATACAATAGAAACAATTCCTGTCTATGACCCTGTCTCACATCTGGTTTTCTGTAGCTCTCGCGATCATGTGACCGATGTCTGGATTGCAGGTAAGCAACGCTTAACGGATAAAGTGCTGAACAGCATCGACGAAAATAAGCTAAAAGAAGACTGCATAAAAATATGCAAAAATATACATTAAATCAATCTTTTACATTATATTATTAATGTTAATTATATATTAAATAAAACGAAAATTTAGTTATGACACATACCGCTAATATCGACCCTGCTGAAATTAAAAAATTTGAGGATCTGGCTTCACGCTGGTGGGACAAGCAAGGTGAATTCAAACCCCTGCATGAGATGAACCCCCTGCGTTTAAACTTTATTAACACCGGTTCACCATTAGAAAATAAAACCGTCTGCGACATCGGCTGCGGCGGTGGCATCCTAAGTGAAAGCATGGCGCTGTATGGCGCCACGGTGACAGGGAGTGATATGGGAAAAGCTCCATTATCAGTAGCCCGCCTGCACGCATTAGAAAGTGAGCTCGATATAGACTACCGACAGATTACAGCTGAAGACATGGCGGAACAGGAACCCGCAACCTTTGATGTCATCACCTGTATGGAGATGCTTGAACACGTGCCCGACCCCGCTTCAGTTATCAGCGCTTGTTTCAGTCTGGTTAAACCAGGCGGCTCTGTTTACTTCTCTACGATCAACCGTAATCCAAAATCATATCTCTTCGCTATCGTCGGCGCTGAATATGTGATGAAACTACTACCTAGAGGCACGCATGACTTTGCAAAGTTCATCAAACCATCCGAGTTAGATGAATGGGCGCGGCTAGCGGGCCTGGAACTGGTGAATTTAAAAGGCATCAGTTACAACCCATTCACTAGTCTTTTTAGCCAATCACAAGACGTCGATGTAAATTACATGGTGCACTATAAACGACCAGCTGATGCTTGATCTGATAAAAAGATACACTTAATTTACTGTGACATCACTAAACAAGCTAAGTAACATCAACACCGTTCTTTTTGATCTGGACGGAACATTGATAGACACCGCACCCGATATGGCCGGCGCACTGAACATTCTCTGCGATGAAGAAAATCAAATACGCTTGCCTTTTTCTGACGTGCGCCCAGTGGTTTCTGACGGAAGTGTCGCGCTCGTAAAACTCGCTTTTGGTGATGCCCTGGAAACAGCCACTCTCGAACGTCTCAAGTTACGTTATCTTGAAATCTATCAAGACAATCTTGCCGTGCATTCACAACTCTTTGGCGAGATGGGCAACTTGCTAAAAGAACTCGAAGCAAAAAACATAAAATGGGGCGTTGTCACCAATAAACCGGGGTGGCTAACAGAGCCCTTAATGGAATCACTCGACCTACACCATAGAGCGGCATGCATCGTCAGCTCAGATTCAACCGAAAAACGTAAACCCCATCCCGAACCGATGTATTACGCTTGTAAATTAGCCAACTCTTTACCCGAAGAATGCGTTTATGTCGGCGATGCACGACGTGATATTGAAGCCGGACATAACGCCGGCATGAAGACAATTATCGCTGAGTACGGCTATATAGGTAGTGAAGAGAATACCTTAGACTGGCAAGCCGACTACAGCATACAGAGCCCATCGCAACTTCTCGCTCTTCTATGAAAGAATGACTAATACTCTGGAGTGATTAACATGAAAATCTTATGTCTTCTCATACTCACTTTAATATCACCGTCTCTCTCAGCCGCATCCGAACAACTCATTCACGAACCCATTGATCTGACCAATAGCGCTATTGGCTTTACCGCCATCGCCATTTTTGTCGTTGCATACTTGATGGTAATGGGTGAAGAATTTATTGATCTTAGAAAATCCAAACCTGTCATCATCGCCGCTGGCCTAATATGGGGAATGATTGGCTGGTACTACACACAACATGGCATGCCAGAGCTTGCTGAGCATGCTGTTCGCGACAACTTCCTCGAATACACTGAATTGATGTTATTCCTGCTAGTGGCTATGACTTACGTCAATGCCATGGAAGAACGACAGGTGTTTAATGCTTTACGATCCTGGTTAATCAATAGAGGCTTTGGCTTCCGTGCATTATTCTGGATGACTGGCATCCTTGCATTTTTCATTTCACCCGTGGCGGACAATCTAACAACTGCATTATTAATGTGCGCCGTCGTCCTTGCAGTCGGTGGTGATAACACAAAATTTGTCACGCTCGCCTGCATCAATATCGTCGTTGCGGCTAATGCTGGCGGTGCATTCTCCCCCTTTGGTGACATCACAACGTTGATGGTCTGGCAAAAAGGCATCATGGATTTCTGGACGTTTTTCGCTTTATTTATCCCCTCCGTTGTTAACTTTATTATACCTGCCAGCATCATGCATTTCGCTATTCCCAATGAAAAACCAGAAGCAATGGATGAAAAAATCAGCATGAAGCGTGGGGCAAAACGCATTATCATTTTATTTCTCCTGACTATCACCACCGCTGTCTGCTTCCATAACTTCCTTGGCCTGCCACCTGTAATCGGTATGCTGACCGGTCTAGGCTATCTAAAATTCATGGGATTTTATCTGAAGAAGACACACTTCAAGCATCATGCTGCAGATGAAGCAAACTCTGGTAATGTCGGTAGTGTTGTACCTTATGATATCTTTGCACGTGTTGCGCGTGCCGAGTGGGATACCTTATTCTTTTTCTACGGCGTCGTTCTCTGTGTTGGTGGTTTAGGTTTTCTTGGATATCTCGCCATGGCCTCTGAACTCATGTACACAGGCTGGGGAGCAACCAACGCAAATATTGCTGTCGGCGTACTGTCTGCTATCATCGATAACATTCCAGTCATGTTTGCTGTGCTAACGATGAACCCCGATATGTCGACTGGTCAATGGCTTCTCGTCACATTAACCGCTGGTGTGGGAGGTTCCATGTTATCGATAGGATCTGCAGCAGGTGTAGCACTCATGGGACAAGCTCATGGCAAATACACTTTCTTCGGCCACCTTAAATGGACGCCAGTCATTGCTTTAGGCTACGCCGCCAGTATCGTTACACACATGTGGATCAACGAAAGTTATTTTGTGTAGATTTGACCAGAGAACATGGCCTACATTGCCAGATAGCGCTGATAATCTTCCAATCTATCCACATCCCAACACGTAGCGAGCTCTCTAAAGGAGATGTTATTAGTCTCAAGCTTCTTGCGTGACTGCTGCATCACCGCTGCACTACCCCAATCGATATCTTCAAATAGAAAAGTATGAGCATGTTGCATACCTAATAAAACATAACCACCATCTTCAGCAGGCACGATCACCACCTCTGTATCCGCGTGCAATACCTCGATAGCCTGCTCGATTAACTCTTCATCTAAAGCGGGTGCATCTGTACCGATAAGTATGCAGTGTTGATATGACTGCAGTACTTCTTTAGCCGCATTGTACATACGCCAGCCAAGATCACTGCCTGACTGTACCGACAATGTCACCTCATACTTTTGCCTGCATTCAGTAAAACAGTCATGTTGCGTATCAGGCGTGCACATTAAGACAACATCACAAACCTGCGCCTCAGTTAACATCGACAAACGTTGATGGATTAAATTTTCTTGCAAGTCTGTCGCTTTCTCAACGCCGATATCCGGAATCAGTCGAGTGTTAACACTCCCTGCTATAGGTGCTTTGGCAAAGAGAAGAATAATCGTATCGTCATATAACATAGACAGTTTTATTAACGGTATAACTTACTAAGTTTTTCTGGCGACACGCCAAAAAAATAAAATAATCGCAATTTCCACATCAACAATACAGTAGAAGTAATTCCATTATTTTCCCAGCGTCTACTCGAAGTAAGCACCTTAGAAGGCAAACACACAGGAGAAGTTTCAGTTTTTAACAAACGACTGATCGCAATATCTTCCATCAGTTCTATCTCAGGAAAACCGTTTATATTATTGAATAGCTTTTTCGCCACGAAGATAGACTGATCTCCTGTCGCTATCGATGACAATGAAGACCGTCGATTAATCATCCACTCGATCAATCTAAAAATGGCTTTTTTCCCCGACAATCGAATATTAAAATACCCCCAAAAACTGTCACCCTGCAGAGATGAGATAAGGCGTATTGCATTTTCGGGCAATGCGGTATCAGCGTGTAAAAATAAAAAAACATCGCCGGTTGCAACCGCTGCACCATGATTCATCTGAGCCGCACGACCAGGTCTGGACACTACGACCGCATCAGATCCATCATGAGCAATGCTTAAACTATTATCTGCACTACCACCATCGACCACAATTACCTCATGACCTAAATCACGAAAATTCCGCAAAGCGCACAATATCTTCGGAAGATTATTCTCTTCATTTAAGACAGGTATGATGATTGATATTTTCATAGAGGGCAGGTAATGATGTTAGATTAACGCGCCACCACAACTACTACCCTGACCCGCAGTACAACCATAACAATGGTCCATTATCGCTATGTCCTGACCTGAGACATCACCCTGCAATAGGCTATTGATATGCGTGCTCTCTGCCGAACGACCTAATGGCAGATCCAGCATCTGATTAAAGTCACAATCATAGACATAACCTTGCCAGTCGACACTCAGTGTAGTGCGACACATAACCCCCGACAGGTTCTCTTTACTATATGAATTTTTTAGCACCTGCATGTATTCTTCAAATAAACCTTTAGAAACCAAGGTGCTGCCAAAACGCTTAATTGGCATATTGGTGATAGTAAACAGATGATTAAACGAGATATCATAACGTTGCTTTAGTTCTTTTTTATAACTCGACTCCAGCTCTATCTGCCCAGGTGGCAAGTCGATGCCTTGCGGGTTGTATACAAGATTAAGCTGCAAGCGCGAATCTACACCATAACCATGACGATTGAGTAATTTTAAGCCTTCGATACTGCCATCAAATACCCCTTTACCACGTTGCGCATCGACATTTTCTTCCAGATAACACGGCATAGATGCAATTACTTCAACCTCATTTTCAGCCAGAAAAGACGCCGTATTCTCAAAACCTTTCTCAAGAAGTATGGTCAGATTGCAACGATCTATAACGTGCACGCCTAACTTTTTTGCTCCCTTAACCAGAAAAGGAAAGTTAGGATTCATTTCTGGAGCACCGCCAGTCAGATCCAGCGTTTTTATATTTTTTTTCTCTATAAAAACCAGCACATCATTTATCGTATCGATCGACATTATCTCTGTGCGTCGTGGACTCGCATCGACATGACAATGCAGACATTGCTGATTACACAGGTAACCTAAATTAACCTGCAGCGTATCAAGCGCTGACCTCTTAATTCGCGGAAAGTTGGTATCGACCAATAAATCAAATGTATCTTTCATCGTTTACAATTAAAACCTGTTAAGAAACTTTACAATCTTTCTCGTTAGAGGGCTAAAAAACCGTTCAGCATAATACTGTCCTGCAAGTCGTTTGTTGAGTTGTGAATAGCTGGGATAAGCATGAACTAGCGAAGTGATTTTTGATACCTTCATCTTTTCCTGTATCGCTAATGCCAACTCATGAATCAGCTCTCCTGCATGCGGCGCAATGATATGCGCACCCACGATCCGTCCGTTATCAGTTAATATTTTAGCAACACCTGTCTTATTATTATCTGTTACTGCACGATCAAGCTGCGATATCTCAAATTGATAAATCTCTCCTTTATTCAACTTTTCACATTGCTCAACAGTAATCCCTACCTGCGCCACTTCTGGTTCGGTATAAACGACCGACGGCACGACATCATAACTAATCTTTTTAGGTAATTTGAAGATCATGTTTGCAATGACGATACCTGCCTGCAATTCTGCCACATGTGTCAAAGGCATCTCACCTGTTACATCTCCACAGGCGAAAATTCTTTTATTGGTGGACTGCATTTTTCTATTCACTTCAATGCCTTTAGCGCTGTAGCTTACACCTGCCTTAACTAAATTGAGGCTGTCAACAACCGGACGGCGACCGATAGCCAGTAATAATGCATCTGCCTGAAGCATTGATCCATCGCTTAAGCTAATTCGCTTAATATCATCCTGCTCGGATACCTCGACAACTTCTGTATTCAAAAGAACAGATATATTTTCAGATGACAAAACATCTGCAAGAATTGTAGATGCACTTTTATCCATTCGTGAGATTAGCCTGGAAGCCAGCTCAACAATCGTTACCTCAGACCCCAGTCGTGAATAGGCTTGTGCCATCTCGACACCAACAGGCCCTCCACCTAAAACGATTAAACTTTTCGGCAGTACAGGTAGACTAAACATGTCTTCATTTGTTAAATAGCTAACTTTATCCATACCTTTAATCGGCGGAATAAAAACAGAGGAACCCGTCGCGATAACAAAACGTTTAGCATCAATCTTTTCATCATTAACTTCTATCTGTGAAGTCGATGTAAAACTAGCCTCGCCTGTAATAACTTCACAGCCTAAAGCTTCAAAGCGTTCACGACTATCATGAACCTGGATGGTATCAATGGCTTTCTTGATCGCCAGATTAACTTCTTGCATGTCAACCTGTGGTTTTACTGAAACTAAACCCCAACGTTCCGCATTAGATATCAGATGTGCAACTGATGCACTTTTCAATAAGGCTTTACTGGGTACACAACCGTAATGCAGACAGTCGCCACCCATCGCTTCCTCTTTATTAATCAATACGACATCCAGCCCTAACTGCGCTGCGACACTGGCAACCACCAGGCCTCCTGCACCGCCGCCAATCACGACCAAATCTCGTTTTTTCATCATTGAACCACTAAACCGGTAATTAAAAACATCTGCACATTAACGACAAACAAAACTGGCAGCAGTTCAAAACATGTTTCTACAGTGCCTGCCGACGTTTAGTCTTCACGCACAAAAAAGGCCGGTTTTACAACCAGCCTTCCTAGTAGAAACAATATCTGTAATCAGAGCACTTTACCCATCAGAGCAAACGATTTCACAAATGCTCCTGCCAAACTTGGATCTTTAATCATCGTTGCATAGTCACCCTTGGTAAAACGCAACTTTCTAGAAGTATATGCAATGCCCAATTTCATTAAGCCGGGTGGTTTTACGATAAGAGATATCCAGTTTTCTGTACTGGCCCTTATGTCCCACTTAATATCCTCTAATGGCGCATTATTAATCGAAGCAACGATACCATTTTCAATCGTCATAATAAAAGCTGGCTCTGTTACTTCTGGCAGGCCAAAAGCAACCACAGAATTAAAACCAGCCTTTTGCAATGATGCGGTTAACGCTTCATCTGAGTTCCACGCATCCATGAAAGCTTGTGACCATTCTTTCGAGAATAATTCAGCCATTAATTAAATCCTAGTTTTATTGCTATTTATAAAAGTCCATGGAGTTTCCCTGAAAAAAACGATTTTGTCAAAAAATTCAGTAACTTCCAATCGATATAATATACAAGTTTTAAAACGTTATAAGGATTATAAAACTCATATAAATGCTTAAAAATACTAAAGAAGCAAAGTTTCTACGATAAATCAGGCGTTTATGTAAATTGACTAATCCACGATTTAATATCAGCCGTACTCATAGCCCCTGCTTGCCTTGCTACTTCTTTGCCATTTTTAAAAATAACCATGGTCGGTATGCTGCGGATATTCAGCTGAGCACCAACATCGTTCTCATCTTCAGTATTCAATTTTGCCAATCTTACAGTTGGCTGCAAGTCAGCTGAAGCCTGTTCAAATGCTGGCGCCATCATCTTGCAGGGGCCACACCAGGGCGCCCAAAAATCAACCACAACAGGAATATCACTGCGACCAATGTGCTTCTGAAAGTTTTCGCTGGTCAATGTAACGGGATGCCCATCAAACAATGGTTTATGGCACTTGCCACAAGATGGTCTGGAATCGATCCTGGCCGAGGGAATGCGATTAACCGCGTTACATGCCGGGCACACGATGTGTTTCGTATCACTCATAATACTCTCTCTATAAATCTGCTAATTAACAAACAATATGTGGATAAACAGCTGATTTTCAATAAAACCGTCTAAATCCAACGTCAACCGATTGGCGTAACCTGTCAATTAAACAATTCAAAACCTCACTAATCTCTCTAGTAACACTATCTAGGAGAAAAAATATGATTAATTCATATAAAAAGAAAAGTGATGTTTTAGAAAAATTTAGAATAAAAGCACATCTTAGAAGCTATGTTAAAGACCCTATTATTATTGATAAAACATTGTTACAGGAAGCCATATCAAAACTAAAAAAGTTACCTTATGAGTGCAATGACCCTACCGATTCAGTTGCCAAAGAGCTAGTGTTAGAAGCATATCG
>WTCC01000056.1 GCA_013138755.1 Gammaproteobacteria bacterium | reverse complement strand
CTTCACCACGCGAACGTGTGTATAGATCGTTTAAATCTTTTGGGTCTTCGCAGCGGTAACCATAACGCACACCGTCAAAACGCGATAAGTTCGCAGAACATTCAGCCGGAGCAACCACATAATAAACCGGTACCGATAAACCGCTGTTAGGCAACTCGATTTCGATTAGTTCAGCACCCAACGCCTCGTACTGTGCCAGTGCCGCCTTAGTCAATACCTCAACTTCGGCATTCATACCACCGTCTTTATTATCAAAATACTCTTTCGGCAAACCGATGCGTAAACCGTCTAATGGCTTTTCTAAATCCGCCGAATAATCCGGTACATCTTTTTCGATACAGGTCGAATCTCTTTCATCAAAACCTGCCATGGCATTTAATAACAAGGCACAGTCACTTGCGCTCTGCCCCATCGGTCCCGCTTGATCAAGACTGGAAGCAAAGGCAATCATGCCAAAACGAGAGACCCGTCCGTATGTCGGTTTTAAACCGGTAATACCGCAAAAAGCAGCCGGTTGACGTATCGAACCGCCGGTATCAGTGCCGGTTGCTGCCGGCGCAATACGCGCACCAACAGCAGCAGCTGAGCCACCAGAAGAGCCGCCCGGCACCGCCTGTAAGTTCCACGGATTTTTAACCGCACCGTAATAGCTAGTTTCATTTGACGACCCCATGGCGAATTCATCCATGTTGGTTTTACCCAACATCACGACACCGGCTTCACGCATATTTTTCACTACGGTTGCATCATAGGGTGAGATAAAGTTATCCAGCATTTTTGAGGCACAACTGGTTTTTACACCATCGGTGCAGAAGATGTCTTTATGCGCGATAGGTACGCCCGTCAATACAGGCGCATTACCTGCTTTTAATTTTTCATCTGACTCTTTTGCCTGTACCAACGCCTGTTCTTCACAGACGGTGATAAAGCTGTTTAATTTACCGTCGCTATTTTTGATACGATCCAAAAAATATTGGGTTAATTCGACACTGCTAACTTCACCGGCCTGCAACATGGCTGATAATTCAGTGACTGATTTTGTGTGGTAATTACTCATCTACGATAACTCTGATAACGTTTTTTAATATTCGTTTTATTGATACTTTAGTTTTTACTGACATAAAGCCTAATAGCTATTAATCGAGCACTTTTGGTACCAGGTAAAGACCATCTTCTGTTTTTGGCGCGATTGCCTGAAAATCTTCACGGCGATCGACTTCTGTAACCACGTCTTCTCGCAGACGTTGGACCACATCAAATGGATGCGACATCGGCGTAACGCCAGTGGTATCAACCGCACTCATCTGTTCGACCAGGCCAAGGATATTAGACAGGTTATCCGCATAAGACTGAAGATCCTCATCTTTAACGTTTAAGGCCGCTAATTTTGCTATTTTTTTAACTTCGTCAACATCGATTGACATGGAAAACTCCCATTAATTATGTCTGACTTATACAGACGATCTCTACCCGACCAAACCCACCGTAACTATTCTATAGGGTAGCTCGCTACAGAACCTGAAAGGAGGCGGAAAAATAGCACATTCTGAAGATTTGCTCTACTCATAGACAGAAGAAAACAGTGCCAAACACGTACGGGGAGTGTATTTCAGTCTTTTTTAACGATTATCAGCTTATCTAGCCACCATCAAGGCAATAACCCTTGCTCAATAGCAGTGTGATTGCTACAGTACGCGCAATTCGGGGTAAGTTTAATGGTAATCTCAGAAAAACACTCTATATTTAAGTAATAACTATAACAATATTTACTTAAGGGCTCTTAAATTCGGATTAACCTGTACGCGAAAGCTGCCGGCTCTGTCTCATCAAGAGTATCTTAAAGAACACTAAAAGGTCTACACACACATGTTTTTGAATCGTTTCCGGGGAATGTTTTCCAACGATTTATCAATCGATCTTGGTACCGCCAATACATTGATATACGCTCGCGGTCGAGGCATTGTTCTCGATGAACCATCAGTAGTCGCCATCCGTCAGGATCGCGGACCAGGTGGACCAAAAACCATCGAGGCGTATGGTAAAGATGCCAAAGGCATGTTGGGGCGTACGCCACGAAACATCACTGCTATTCGTCCTATGCGCGATGGCGTGATTGCCGATTTCAACATCACCGAAAAGATGCTGCAGCATTTCATTCGCTCCGTCCACGAGAGCAAAATATTACGCCCTAGTCCTCGTGTGCTCATCTGTGTTCCCTGTGGTGCGACACAAGTTGAGCGTCGCGCCATCCGTGAGTCAGCTGCTGGTGCTGGTGCACGCAAAGTTTACTTAATTGACGAACCGATGGCCGCGGCAATCGGTGCAGGTATGCCCGTTGACGAACCTAAAGGTTCGATGGTACTGGATATCGGTGGTGGTACTTCAGAAGTTGCTGTTATCTCGTTAAACGGTATCGTTTATTCTGCCTCCGTACGCGTCGGCGGTGATAAATTTGATGAAGCCATCACAAACTACATACGTCGTAACTACGGTATTTTGATCGGCGAAGCGACTGCTGAGAAAATCAAACACCAGATAGGTACCGCCTACCCCGGTAAAGATTTATTAGAAATAGAAGTGAAAGGACGTAACTTGTCTGAAGGTATTCCAAGAAGCTTCTCTCTGAACAGCAACGAAATTCTTGAAGCGCTGCAGGAACCACTACACGGTATCGTTAGCGCTGTAAAAACCGCACTTGAACAAACACCACCAGAACTTGGTGCAGACGTTGCCGAGCGCGGTATCG
>WTCC01000189.1 GCA_013138755.1 Gammaproteobacteria bacterium | reverse complement strand
CCACATCAGCACGCCGCTTTTTATACTGAGAAGAATATAACAGAAGCCTGCATTGCTACGGCGAAACAACTGCAGGGCAAAGAATTGTCCTATAACAACATCGGTGATACCGACGCTGCACTGGAATGTGTTAAGCAGTTTGATGAAGCGGCATGCGTCATCGTCAAACACGCTAACCCCTGTGGTGTTGCCATCGGTGACAACCTGCTAGATGCTTATAATCAAGCCTACAGAACAGATCCTGAGTCAGCCTTTGGCGGCATTATTGCCTTCAACCGTGAACTGGATGGCGATACGGCTAAAGCCATCGTCGAACGACAATTCGTTGAAGTTATCATCGCACCAACGGTTAGTGGCGAAGCAATCGAAGCCGTCGCAGAGAAGAAAAACGTACGCCTTCTTGAATGTGGACAATGGCAGGGCACCAGCCCTCGTATGGACTATAAACGCGTCAATGGCGGTTTACTCATGCAAGATGCTGACCTGTTGTTACTCAATGAGATGAAAGTAGTCAGCGAGGCACAACCTAGCGAACAAGAGATGAAGGATTTATTATTCAGCTGGAAAGTGGCTAAATTCGTCAAATCTAACGCCATCGTTTACGGCAAAAATAATATGACCATCGGTGTCGGTGCGGGCCAGATGAGCCGTATCAACAGTGCGCGAATCGCAGGCATCAAAGCTGAACATGCTGGTTTAGATGTACCTGGCTCAGTGATGGCATCAGATGCTTTCTTCCCTTTCCGCGACGGCATCGATGCGGCGCATGAAGCAGGTATCGTCGCTGTCATACAGCCCGGTGGCTCGATGCGTGACGACGAAGTAATCGCAGCTGCCAACGAGTACGGTATGGCAATGGTATTCACCGGTATGCGCCACTTCCGCCACTAGGGGCCAAGACACCATCCGTCCAAAAAATGTAATTTTGGACGGATGGCAATAGCTAAGTTTCATTAATATGTTATAAATAACATCATGGATGAAAAAAGGCTGGAAGAAAATAAACGACTGAGAGAAAAGCTTGACCAGCTTCTTAATGAAGCCCGGCGCAACGAAAAAACACAGACCTCATACGATGATTTTTCGCTTTCAGTTATGGCTGCACAAGGACCGAGTGAATTATTTTCATTACTATTAAGTGAGCAAAAACGTTTTCGCATCGATGAGATCAGACTCGGTCTGATTGACCGTTTCCATGAAGTCGAACGCCTGCTAACAGATAGCTATCAACATAGCTTCGAAGGGGTCAGCTTTATCGATGCTGACGCCAACAAGTTGCAGATTGCAAACATTCCACACCGCCCTGAACTCGGTAGAAGAATCCCAGAAAAATTCAACTGGCTGATGAACTTTGAGGACTGCGAACACTATCAGTCGGCTGCTCTGTTGCCATTAAAAAGTGGTGGGAAAATAATCGGTGTCCAGTTACTACTGAGCAAAGACGCCGACCGTTATAGCAAAAATGACGGCACATCTTTTCTACACAAGCTGTCAGCCATGACTGCGATATCGATCGAAAACTGTATCAACCGCCAACGTATATTAAAATTGGGGTATCAAGACGGCTTAACCGATGCCTATAATCGCCGTTACTTTGACGAACGCTTAAAACGCGAAATCGATCGTAGCGTGCGTAACAAGACCGATCTAGTGTGTTTATTCATCGATATCGATTTTTTCAAAAAAATAAATGACACTTACGGTCATCAGGCCGGCGACATGGTACTGGTTAAACTCGTTTCCCTGATGCGCGATCAGGTTCGCTCCAGTGATATCGTTGCCCGCTACGGTGGCGAAGAATTTGCCATTATCCTGCCGGATACCGGCATCCACATCGCACACGAAGTCGCCGAACGGATACGCCACGAAGTCGAACAACAAAAACTTAGCATCAATGATGAAACCATAAGCATCACTGTATCGATCGGCCTGGCATCACTCAGCCAGATAGCACATCAGATCGGCACGCTAAAAAAATGGCAGGATGGTCTTGATAAAATACTGCTGAGCAAAGCTGACGAAGCCCTGTATCAAGCAAAACAGACTGGAAGAAATCAGGTGGTTATCAAAAAACTGGCAAACTAAGCATTAAATAATACAGCTATACTTATCACTCACTGTATAAATGAATTATATTTTTAGCTCGAACATAACTACGAGCATTCAATTTCCAGTCTGCATCAGACACTTCAAAATACCAGACACCTTTTGATATCGCTTGTTGCAGATGACCGATGTACTGATCATCGATGCCGTGATCTAACGCGACCAGAACATCACTGCCTGCATGCGTTGCATGCTGGAAGCTAAACTGCAACGTATCAGGATAGCTCTCTAGCAAACCTTTATCAAACTTAAGGTTAATCACCTTGCCGACACTATCAAAATCGATAACCGCACTTAATTTTAACTCTGAAGCTTTTCTATCCAGGCTAATGACGTCGTTAATCTCTAGACCTAGTTTATAATAATCATCAGCAACCAGGCCATCGTCCGTGTCTACTGCCAGCCAGATCATAACAACGCCCATAATTACCGCTGTAAACGGAATGAGTACCATCATCCATACCAGCGGATATTTATACCAGGGTTTACTTTGTTCAGTTAGCATAGTCATTCAATTTCACCTAAATACAGGCCCTAAAAAACGTGCTTCTTCGATAACGACTAATTCATCATTACCAACAGCGGTAAGCGTGAAGGTAATCTCACTACTACGTTGTTCGAGATTATAGGCATCGACCTGAATCCTTACTGGCAACTCAACGACTTCACCACTTTTCACAAAAATTTCAGCGGTATCTATCTTCAGGATCAAATCGGGTATGCCTTCTGCAACCAGGGTATATTCATGGTCATCTTTGTCCATATTCAGCAGCTTGATGATATAAACATTTTCAATCAAGCCTTCATTGCTCTCACGATAAAGGCTATTTCGATCACGAATAACATCCATGGCTATCGGTGTACGTGTCAAAATTGAATAAAAGGCACCTGCCGTTATTCCCATTAAAATTAGTGCATAGATAATGACACTCGGTCTGAGTATATGGGTATGCTTACCCAGCAGGGCATTTTCTGTGGTGTAACGTATGAGCCCGTGGTCATATCCCATCTTATCCATGACATCATCACAGGCATCGATACAGGCGGCACAGCCTATACATTGGTATTGCAGGCCATCACGTATATCGATACCAGTCGGGCACACCTGCACACAGATGGTACAGTCGATACAATCACCCAGACCGGCCTCAACTTTATCGACCGATTTTTTTCTCGGCCCCAGCGGTAGACCACGTGAGGTATCAAACGAGATAATCATCGTGTCCTTATCGAACATCGCACTCTGAAAACGAGCATACGGGCACATATACATACACACCTGCTCTCTCAGCCAACCGGCATTGCCATAGGTAGCAAGCGCGTAGAAATAGATCCAGAATGCTTCCCAGGGGCCATTATTAAAAGTAACAAAATTGGCGGTCAATTCCCGCATCGGTGAGAAGTAACCAACAAAGGTCAAACCGGTGAAGAGTGAAAAGCTAACCCAGATAAAATGTTTGGTGGCCTTGATGCGAATCTTACGAAATGAATTAGGCGATTTGTCCAGCTTCATCTGTTGCGGACGTGAGCCTTCAACTTTTCGCTCTATCCATAGAAAAGCTTCTGTCCAGACCGTTTGCGGACAGGCATAACCACACCATACACGGCCGGCAAGTTTGGTAACAAAAAACAAACCCAAGGCGGAGATAATCAGCATCAAGGTGAGATAAAAAAAGTCCTGCGGCCAGAACACCATATTGAGGACATAGAACTTACGCTCTGGCAGATCAAATAACACTGCCTGACGCTCATCCCATTGCAACCATGGCATGATGTAATACATGCCTAGCAGAGTCGCCACACCCGTTGTCCGTAATGCAGCAAACAAACCATGCACTTCACGCGGATAAATCTTCTCACGTTTTGCATACAGCGACTTCTCGACATCATCAGTCGATTTGCCTGCAACTGCTGATACCTTCTTAGCTGTGGATGTCTTATCAACCATTATTAGTTTATTACCTTATACTGTTATTCTGGAGCAAATTTTTGAGCATTTAATGGATGCTTTTAAGCGATACTCTCTGTGTTAATTAGTACGTTTTAACTAAACGTACTTACTAGACCTACTACTTACTAAATAAAAGCGTACTAAATAAAAGCAAAATAACTGATCAGTATGACTTTACTTAGACTGAACCAGAATTTTCAGCTTGCTGCCTTTCACGTAGTTTATTCATTGCTTCACAGGGCTTTAGAAAGTAACAGGTAGCGGTTGCTGTAACTGCACCAAACAACCAGAACAGAAAAAAACAGACACTGTAACTACCGATGCGGCTGATATCATAATCGAAAAATATAACGGCGGGATCGAATGCGGTAGTAAACAGGACGGTAGCAACGCCGGCCATTATAAAAGATGGCCACAGTATCGCTATCACTCGCTGTATTAAAGGTATCGCATTCATGCTTCTATACTGCACTAATAACTTTTGTCATACAACCTGTTAGAACATGCTGCTATAAAACATGCTCTAACCACCGAGTCATACCTTTCTAATCTGGCTCATGAGACAGGCTGTAGATATAGGCAGCCAGAACATGAGACTTATCCTTACCTAAAAACTCGCTGTGAGCCGGCATCGTACCGCTACGCCCTTTGGCAATCGACTCTTTGATGGATCGTGGTGAACCGCCGTACAGCCAGATATTATTAGTCAGATTAGGCGCACCCAATGCGACATTACCGGTACCATCAGGCATATGACAACCAACACAGAACATATCGAACTTGGCTTTACCTGCTGACGCCAGCTCTTCATCAACCTTACGCCCTGCCAGACTCATCACATAATTAGCTACCTTATTCACCTCTTCTTCACCACCAAGTGGTCCTTCCCATGCGGGCATAGCACCAACTCTACCGTGCATGATAGAAGCTTCGATCTGATCAGGAGTCCCACCGTACAACCAGTCATTGTCACGAAGATTAGGGAATCCCGGTGCACCGCGCGCATCGGAGCCATGACACGCTGCACAGTAGCTCACGAACAAACGTTCGCCCGCATTAATGGCTTTTTCATTGGTTGCCAACTCTGCCACCGGTGTTTGCTCAAACTGAGCGAACAATGGTCCAAATTCGGCATTCGCATCCATCACTTCTTGCTCATATTCACCTATTTGCGTCCAGCCAAGTACACCTTTATAAGTTCCCATGCCCGGATACAGAATCAGATACACAACAGCGAACACGATGGTGAGATAGAACATCACGAGCCACCAACGAGGTAACGGGTTATTCAACTCTTCCAGGTTTTCATCCCAGACATGCCCGGTCGGCACACCCTGATCTTCTTCAGCGTCGGTTTTACCTGTGGCTCTCAATAAATAGACCAACCAGACAATACCACCACCTGCGATTGCGATGATATACCAACTCCAGAATTCACTGGTAAAGTCAGACATAATATTTCCTCATAACCCTGTAAAATATTTCTAGTATTATCATTTCAGTACCACTAATTACTCAAAAGCGTTTAACAATGCTGAATATAATAAAGTTTTTAATTAACGACGCTGCTCATCAGCTACTGACTTATCATCATCAAGCGCCATTCTTGCCGCTGCATCAAAATCTTTCTTGCGACGACCACTCAATGCCCAGATGACCACACCAATGAAAAAAACAAAGGCAAAAACCGTCCAGACTATTTGTAACAACGTTGTATCCATCGTAATAAATCCGCTAATTAACGACGCTGTTTTATATGCAGCCCTAAAGCCTGCAAGTATGTAACCACAGCATCCAACTCTGTCTTACCTTCTAAAGCGGCAGGAGCGGCTTCAATTTCAGCATCTGAATAAGGATGCCCCAATATGACCAATGTTTTCATTTTGGCTTGAATATCACTTCCATCGAGCGCATTCTCGGCTAACCAGGGGTAAGCAGGCATAATTGATTCTGGTACGACATCACGTGGATTAATCAGATGAACGCGATGCCAGTCATCGGAATAACGTCCGCCAACACGGTGTAGATCAGGTCCGGTTCGTTTCGATCCCCATAGGAATGGACGATCATAAATAAACTCACCCGCTACCGAATAATGACCATAACGCTCAGTTTCAGCACGGAAAGGTCGAATCATCTGTGAATGACAACCGACACAACCTTCGCGGATATAAATATCACGACCCTCTAACTGTAAAGCGGTATAGGGTTTTAAAC
>WTCC01000248.1 GCA_013138755.1 Gammaproteobacteria bacterium | reverse complement strand
CATCTGGCTGCAGACAGGTCGTTGATTGATGCGTTGTGTGATATCAGTCTGTGTGCCATTCCATTTGAATCAATTGTTGATGAAGATAACTCGTTACCACTACTGGCTCCAATGAGTCAGATTGCGGGACGCATTGCTGCCATAAGAGGTGCCAGTTTACTGTTTAGAAATCGTGGTGGTAATGGTGTGCTCCTGGGGGGAGTAGATGGTACAGATCCTGGTCGAGTGGTCGTTCTGGGTGCCGGGATTGCCGGTGAGCATGCGGTCGCGGTCGCAGTGGCATTAGGTGCTCAGGTAGATGTGCTGGATCTTGATGAAAGTAAATTGCAGCGATTGAAACAACAGTGCCCGACAATCAACACATTTTTGTCGACACATGAAGTGATCGAAAGGGTGTGTCTACAGGCTGATCTGGTCATAGGTGCTGTTTTACTTGCCGGCAGACGTGCGCCGGTTATATTGAAGCAGTCAGTCGTTAAACAGATGGTACCGGGCAGCGTTATCGTTGATATCGCTATCGATCAGGGTGGTTGTGTTGAGGGTATCCGTGCGACCGACAGTGAAGAGCTATGTTACGTTGAAAATGGTGTTATCCATTCTGCGGTACCCAATATGCCTGCTACCGTTGCCCGCACCGCGTCGCAGTCACTTTCATTAGCAATTCTTCCCTATGTGTTGGAGCTTTCTGCTTCACCCGTCGAACAGCTGTGTCAGTCAGAATCTGCTAAATCTCAAGCCCTGTGTAGGGCTATAGCCATCAATCGTGGCAAGATTGTTGATGAGATATTGAATCAGGAATTAAATTAAGCTTGATTGCAATTTAGTAAAGGATTCTATCGCTTACCCCCTGCATTTTTAGCCAGATGAGGGTTATAATTAGCCCCACTATAATAAGTATCATTGGGTTTACCGTGGCACAAGCGCGCCGTAAAAAAACAACAATAAAATCGGAAAAAAGTGCTGTAATCACAACGCAGCTGCAACGAGGTCTGCGTGAAGCTGCCATGCTGGTGCTTATGGCGCTGTCATTATTCCTGTTTACAGCCCTGGTTACTTATGACACTGCCGATCCAGGTTGGTCGTACACTGGTTCACGTGATGCTGTCGAGAATGCCGCAGGCGTTGTCGGTGCGTGGTTTTCAGATGTCCTTTATAACCTCTTTGGTTATTTATCTTTCCTGTTTCCCGTTATTATTGCCTATAGCAGTTGGTTAGTTCTACGTAGTAATCATATCGAAGTGGATAAAGACATCGATTATCACGAGATGGGAATCCGTTGGGCGGGCTTCATCGTTACAGTAGCCATGGGTTGCGCTCTGACCAGTATGCATTTCTCCATCATCGATGGTCAGTTGCCATTGGATGGTGGCGGTGTTTTAGGTGTCTGGTTGAGTGACGCCATGGCAGGTTCTCTAGGATTGCTGGGTTCGACATTAATCCTGTTAGCTGTTTTTTTAGCGGGTATAACTTTGTTCAGTGGTATCTCGTGGCTTCGGGTAATCGATGCAATGGGTGTGAGTGCATTATTTGCTTATAACTGGTTGCAGGAGAAAGTTTTTGCTTTCATCGAAGGTCGGCAGGTGAAAAAAGCGGGTGTAGAAGCTAAGCAGCAACGTCAGGAAGTTGTCGCGGCCAGCAAAGTAAAACAGGCAGTACGAGAAGCAAAAGGTAGTAAGGATGTTCGCATTGAGCCGGTAATGAAAAAGGTGGAAATCTCTGAGCGCATGGATAGAGAGAAGCAGATTCAATTGTTTGATGCTCCGAGTGATTCCGAACTGCCAGCATTGCGTTTACTGGATCCGCCTAAGCCGCATGAGAAAGGTTTTTCAAACGAGGCGCTGGAAGCTTTATCCAGATTGCTCGAAATAAAGCTGGCAGATTTTGGTGTGGAAGTTGAAGTGGTCGCTGTGCATCCCGGTCCGGTTATTACCCGATTTGAAATGGAACCGGCTGCTGGTGTGAAAGCCAGTAAGATTGCGGCTTTATCAAAAGATCTCGCGCGTTCGTTATCTGTTCCAAGCATTCTTGTTGTGGAAGTAATACCGGGCAAGACCTGTGTTGGTCTGGAAATCCCTAATGAGCACCGTGAGATCGTTTCCCTAAGTGAAATTCTCATGTCTAAGGAGTACGATGATTCAGCGTCACCACTTACTCTGGCTCTGGGTAAAGATATTGCGGGTCATCCTGTTGTTGCCGATTTAGGAAAGATGCCTCACCTGCTGGTCGCTGGTACTACGGGTTCGGGTAAGTCTGTCTGTGTGAATGCGCTATTGATCAGTCTGTTATACAAGAGTAAACCTGATGAAGTGCGTCTTATCTTGATTGATCCCAAGATGTTGGAGCTTAATGTCTACGAGGGAATAGCACATCTATTAACACCGGTCGTAACCGATATGAAAGAGGCAGCGAATGCATTGCGCTGGTGTGTCGGTGAAATGGAAAGTCGTTATGAACTGATGTCTGGCCTCGGGGTAAGAAATATTGCTGGTTTTAACCGTAAAGTTAAAGACGCCATAGAAGCGGGTGAGCCGATAGAAGATCCAACGTTTAACCCTGATAATCATCCGCCGGGCGCACAGCCGCAGAAATTGAAACCATTGCCCTATATCGTTGTCGTAGTGGATGAATTTGCTGACCTGTTCATGGTGGTAGGGAAGAAAATTGAAGAACTCATCGCACGCATCACGCAGAAAGCACGTGCGGCTGGTATCCATTTAATACTCGCCACGCAGCGTCCATCAGTTGATGTAGTGACGGGTTTGATCAAATCGAACATACCGACGCGGATTGCGTTCCAGGTGTCATCTCGTGTTGATTCGCGAACGATTCTTGATCAGATGGGTGCTGAAAATCTGTTAGGTCATGGTGATATGTTGTACATGGAGGCGGGAAGCAGTATGCCGACTCGTATCCATGGTGCATTTGTTGATGATCATGAAGTGCATAAGGTCGTGGCATTTTTGAAACAACAAAATGAGCCTGATTATATTGAAGAGATTCTGAAAGATAACTCGACGGTACTGCCAGGTGAAAAACCCGCTGGTGCTAATGGTGAAGATGTTGATGCTCTGTACGACGAAGCCGTATCTATCGTTACAGAGACGAGAAAAGCTTCGATTTCTTATGTTCAGCGTCGATTGAAAATTGGCTATAACCGTGCGGC
>WTCC01000291.1 GCA_013138755.1 Gammaproteobacteria bacterium | reverse complement strand
GGCATCTGATAGATAACCCCGACTTCGGAATTTATATTTGCTGAACGCGGGTCAAAATTAAACGAACCGATGAACACTTCATCGCGATCAAAGATATAGGTTTTCGCGTGTAACCCACTCTTCGCTTTAGCCCCTCGGCGTAATGAACGACTAGCATCGGTTTTTACATCAGACTTAAGCTCATAAAGTTCAACACCACCTTTAAGTAACTCGATACGTTTTCGTGCATAACCTGACTGCGCCATAAGACCATCTGTTGATGACAGAGAATTTGTAACAACACGAACTTTGACCCCTCTTTTCACCATATCGGTCAGATATTGCGTACCTTCATCACCCGGTACAAAATAAGGTGAAACGAGTTCGAAAGATTTCTCAATAGAAGAAATATGCGGCCTTACCAATGCTTTAAGGAAAACAATCTCTTCTTCCGTCTTACCTAATCCTTTCTCTGGATCATCGTACACAACTTTTACATCACCTCTATATAATCGTGGTGACTTCGATTTTGATGATGCACCTATTAAACGTTGATACATATCAGAGTCTTGTATATCCAGTTCGTATTTAGAGCCTTTTTGCGCCTCGAAAAATTCGGCCAACTCAATCCTTAGTTTATCAAGATCACTCTGTGTTGCCTGATTATGTTCGAACGCACTTACGGGATAAACCACTTTACTGTTCCAATAAATATCAAACTGTTTTGAGACCTCAGCTACCACTGGCCCTACAGCCATGACATCTATATCCTTGAAATTACTGTTCTCATCTGCCGAGAAATATTCGTTACCGATATTGCGCCCACCGACCATCGTCCACTGGTTATCTATAGTGAAAGACTTGTTATGCATACGCCTGTTAACACGAAAAGCATCAGTTAAAAAGTCTGCAGCTCTCATAGCACGAGATGCAAATGGGTTATAGAGATGTACGTCGATATTTTTATGTTGGTCCATGGCATACAGCATTGACTCTAGTTCTGCATTTATATTTATATCATCGAGCAAAATTCTGACTCGCACACCACGGTCTGCTGCCTGCAGCATACCGTTGAACAATAGCTTTCCTATCAGATCAGCGTGCCAGATAAAGTACTGCACATCGACAGATCGTTCTGCTTCGAATAGCATCGCCATACGTGCCACAAAAGCTTCAGTGCCTTCATTGATCAAGTACGCAACTGTCTCCTCTGGGTTATCACCCAAAATTTCATCAGTTTTTTTAGCTGCTGAAGTATGGCTGGTATCGGTTAAAGCATAAGTTGGATTTTTTTCATAGTCTGTAGGCAATGACGCGCAGGATATTAAAAATACAAACGTGAATATAAACGATACTTTGATTATATGTTTCATAGGCTTTCATAATACATGCCAAGCCTGTTTTATTACAAGCACAAAAAAGCCTCGCAATTGCGAGGCTTTTTTAACATTAGCTTTTATTACAAAGCCGAAATGTACAGCTATTACATCATGCCGCCCATTCCACCCATGCCACCCATATCAGGCGCGCCACCAGCTGCATCATCCTGAGGTAGTTCAGCAACCATACATTCAGTTGTGATCAATAGACCAGCAACTGATGCTGCATTTTGCAATGCTGTACGTGTAACTTTAGTTGGATCAAGAATACCCATCTTGATCATATCGCCGTATACACCTGTACCAGCGTTGTAACCATAGTTACCTTTTTTCGCTGCCACATTGGCCAATACTACTGATGCTTCTTCACCCGCATTTTCTACGATCTGACGTAATGGATCTTCCATTGCACGTCGTGCGATTGCAATGCCGACATTCTGGTCATGGTTATCACCTTCCAGTTTATCAACTGCTTTACAGGCACGGATCAACGCAACACCGCCGCCAGGTACAACGCCTTCTTCAACCGCTGCGCGTGTTGAATGCAGTGCGTCTTCGACACGTGCTTTTTTCTCTTTCATCTCTACTTCAGTTGCTGCACCTACTTTGATGACTGCAACACCGCCAGCTAATTTCGCCTGACGTTCTTGAAGTTTTTCGATGTCATAATCCGATGTCGCATTTTCGATCATTGAACGAATCTGGCCTACACGTTCTTTAATCTCTTTCGCAGTACCTGCACCATCAACGATAACTGTTTCATCTTTTGTGATAGTGATACGTTTTGCTGTACCTAAATCATCAAGTGTAGTTTTTTCTAGTGAAAGACCAACTTCTTCTGAAATAACAGTCGCTTTAGTCAAAACAGCAATGTCTTGCATCATCGCTTTACGACGATCACCAAAACCAGGTGCTTTAACGGCACATACTTTCACGATACCGCGCATGCTATTAATAACCAATGTCGCAAGTGCTTCGCCTTCAACATCTTCTGCAATAATTAGTAGCGGACGACTTGCTTTAGCAACGGCTTCTAGTGTTGGTAGCAATTCACGGATGTTTGAGATTTTTTTATCGAACAATAAAACAAATGGGTTTTCTAAATCAGCACTCATTGTTTCTTGATCGTTAACGAAGTAAGGAGAAAGGTAACCACGGTCGAACTGCATACCTTCAACGATGTCTAATTCGTTTTCTAGTGTTGTGCCTTCTTCTACAGTGATGACACCTTCTTTACCGACTTTGTCCATCGCTTCTGCAATGATATCACCAACACTTGTGTCAGAGTTTGCAGAGATAGTACCCACCTGTGCTATCGCACTGGTATCCGAACAAGGTTTTGATAATTTTTGCAACGCTGCTACTGCAACAATAACGGCTTTATCGATACCACGTTTCAGGTCCATTGGGTTCATGCCTGCTGAAACTGACTTCATGCCTTCACGGACGATACCTTGAGCCAGTACGGTCGCTGTTGTTGTTCCGTCACCAGCGATGTCTGAAGTCTGTGATGCAACTTCTTTCACCATCTGCGCGCCCATGTTTTCGAACTTGTCTTCCAGTTCAATCTCTTTCGCCACTGAAACACCATCTTTAGTGATGGTCGGCGCACCGAATGATTTTTCTAATACTACGTTACGGCCTTTAGGACCAAGTGTTACTTTTACTGCGTTGGCTAGAACGTTAACACCGTTAACCATACGGCTACGTGAATCATCGCCAAATCGTACGTCTTTTGCTGCCATGTCTAAATTCCTCTAAATTCTTTTCTGAATAATCTAATTATTTATTTACTGGATGAATTGCTTATGCAGTCTGCTCTATGCAGCTATCACACCCAAAATATCTTCTTCGCGCATAATCAGTACATCTTGACCTTCGATTTTGATCTCTGTACCGGAATATTTACCGAATAAAATCTTGTCGCCGACTTTTACGTCCATCGCAAGAACTTCGCCAGAATCATTAATTTTGCCTTTACCAACTGCAATCACTTCACCTTCAGCTGGTTTTTCTGTTGCTGAATCAGGAATGACGATGCCACCAGCACTGGTGCGTTCTTCTTCCATACGTTTTACGACTACTCTGTCGTGTAATGGACGTATTTTCATTTTTGTTTTCCTCTAAATTGAATAATTATTAATAAAGCTTTAGCACTCTCTCTTGGTGAGTGCTAATCATAATGACGAAACCGTTGGAGTCAAGCCTTAGCCTGTGTATTTCACAAGTAATAGTCAGGCTCGACGCCAAATGCCTGATGATTTGATTAATAGGGACGATTTGGGTGATTTCAAGGGTTGAAATGGAAAAAAGTCGATATTTAGCGGTACTGTACGGGAATGAAGGTATCAATCTTCCCTTTTGAACTCCCCTTCTATGGTTCGACCAACTTTTGGCTTAACCACATCTGATTTTTTGCCGTAAAGATCTTGTTGATCTTGCGGCCTGCCCTGCTGAAAACCACCTGTACCACCATAAAGATTTGCCTGTACAGATGCCCTTCTCATTATAAATTTCACTATAAGTTGTCTACTGGCGGGAATGAGGAGCAACAAGCCGATGCTGTCTGTAATAAACCCTGGCGTGATGAGCAACACACCAGCAACCGCCAGCGCCATACCTTCTACCATCTCCATCGCCGGAATCTGTCCTTGCGCCATGCTTTTCTGCGCTCGCGCCAACGTACTCATCCCTTGAAAACGTAGTAGATTAACGCCAACGACAGCTGTCAGCAGCACCAATATAACAGTCCAGAAGGCACCGATCTGTTCGCCTACAGCAATGATAAAATACAGCTCTATAAGCGGTATTATGATAAATAATAATGGCCATTTTCTAATCATCAGTATGTATACTTCTCTGCCTTATTCTAAATTAAGATTTTTTTAAGGGTTATTTGCTAGTATTAATAACCACGTATGACGCTTTTCCTATAGTTGCTTGAACCTAAAGTGATAAGCATGTCTAACTATTTACCCAATTCCTGTAATTTTATAGCGCTTATTAATATGACAACAGCCTCGAAATCTTTTCTTTCATTTCTGCTAATTGCGACCTTTAGTTTACCTCTTTGGGCGGCAGAAAGTTTTAATCTTCTTGACAGCCTTGGTGGCATGGAAGACGACATCCTCGATCCCGATGATGCCTTTCAGATCAGTTACGAATCTAAGCCCGGCCAATTCAACGTTAACTGGATAATCGCAGAGGGTCACTATCTGTATCGCGACAAGATGCAGATAACAACCGACGATGCCACAGTAACGTCAAAGCCTTTGGTCATGCCAGCGGGCGATTCCAAAGACGACCCTATCTTCAATAAAACCCTTTACGTGTTTCACAATTTTGCCGATGCGACTCTACCCTATCAATATACCGGTAATGGTGACAAAGACGTAACTTTCAAGGTTAAGTATCAAGGTTGTTCTGAAATTTCTGGCATCTGTTACCCGCCACAGACCAAAAAATTCACCGTTAAATTATCACCTATCTCTGCCGCACAGGCTGCAGCTATCGAGAACAGTACGACAAATCCCACATCTGAGCCGCTCATTTCGGAACAGGATGAAATTGCCAATGCATTACGCAGCGGCAATACCTGGTTAACACTGCTCATATTCTTCGGTGCTGGTTTACTGCTTGCTTTCACACCCTGTGTATTCCCGATGATTCCAATCCTGTCTGGCATCATCGTTGGGCAAGGCGAAAACATCACTACCCGCAAAGCATTTTATCTTTCGCTGGTTTACGTCTTAGCCATGGCGATGACTTATACCATCGTCGGTATCCTGGTTGGATTATCCGGTGAAAACATACAGGCATGGTTCCAGAATCCCTGGATCATCGGCAGCTTTGCTATCATCTTTGTTGCGCTGTCATTTTCCATGTTTGGTTTTTACGAACTACAGATGCCTGCTAGCATACAGAGTAAATTAACCAGCATGAGTAACAGTCAACAAGGCGGCAATATCATCGGTGTTGCCATCATGGGTTTTTTATCAGCACTTATCGTTGGCCCTTGCGTAACAGCCCCTTTAGTTGGCGCATTGATTTATATCGCCGAAACAGGTGATGCTGTTTTAGGCGGTATGGCTTTATTCTCTTTAAGCATGGGCATGGGCGCACCGCTGTTAGTCATCGGCGCTTCTGCCGGCAAGTTCTTACCCAAAGCAGGCGCCTGGATGGACGCAGTCAAAGCCGTGTTCGGTGTTCTATTATTAGGCCTGGCTATCTGGTTACTCGAACGCGTCGCACCCGTAGCATTCACCATGGCTCTATGGGCATCATTAATTATTGTTTCTGCTATCTACATGGGCGCGGTGGATAGTTTAGCAACAGGTAGTAGTGGCTGGAAAAAACTGTGGAAAGGTCTCGGTGTACTGCTGTTGATATACGGCATCATAATCCTATTGGGATTAGCCAGCGGCAATAGGAACGTATTCCAACCACTTAAAGGTCTAGGTAACTTTTCAGGCACAGCTGCTCAAGCAGAACATTTAAACTTCAAACAGATCAAAGGTGTTGCTGGTTTAAACGCAGAACTAGCTAAAGCCAAAGCAGCAGGAAAACCTGTTATGTTAGATTTTTATGCTGACTGGTGTGTTTCATGCAAAGAGATGGAAACGTTTACCTTTGCTGATCCGTCTGTACAGAAAGCACTAGAGGGTGTTGTTCTATTGCAGGCAGACGTTACGCCTAATGATGAATTAGATACCGAACTCTATAAACACTTCGGTATTATTGGTCCGCCTTCGATTATGTTTTTTGGTGTTGATGGGTTAGAACGTCGGAATTATCGGGTGGTTGGATATATGCCAGCGGATAAGTTTAGTTCTCATGTTACGCAGGCGCTTAATTAGTTTTCTCTTCAATACATTTACTTCTTCAATTTTAGTTAATTGCAATTTCTTACTTTGGCATTGCGGTTATCGCACCGCGGGCGAGTCACTCTTATTTAGTTTCTGTACTTTAAATAACCGACTATTTTAAATTTATCTCGTGAGTTTCGCCCTTCACGGCGAGTCACTTTTTTTCTACAGCTAAAAAAAGTAACCAAAAAAAGCCGTCACTACGCCGGGCGCCCCTGTAAAAGACACAGGGGTACCCATTGAGACAGGCCAGTCGCCATGCTGTGAAAAAACTCGCAAAGAACGCTCAGACAGTTTTCACAGAAAGCTCATGGCGTCTAACCTGTCTCAATGGCTTGGCTGATGTGAGGTAAAAGCTAAAGAAAAAAACAAAACGAAATACCAAAGCAAAGGAAACAAACTTGCACCGAGTGTTGGCTCTTATCTCTTGCTTTGTTTCGTTTTTCTTTTGTTATTGACCTTGTCCACTTTTAGGCAAGCCATTTAGGTGTCTGTATTATCATGGGCTTTCTGTGACAGCTGTTTGAGCTTGCGTGTCTTTATACGCAGGCGAGTTCTGGCGCAGCATGATAATGCAGATAGCTAAATGGGAACCCCTGCGTCTTCATGCAGGGGCGTAGCCGTGGTGGCGGTCTTTTCTGGTTACTCTTTTGGGCTGTAGCAAAAGAGTAACTCGCCCGCGGTGCGATAACCGCAATGCCAAATAAAAAGTACCCAGTAAATACTATTAAATGAAACTAAAAAATCATATAAAATATGCAAATTATATAGACATAACACCCCTTACGAAAAATGAAAAACACCCTAATATTTATCATCGCCATAGTGATTGCCGGCGGCAGCGGTTTCACACTACAAAAATATCTCAACCAAAAACAAAAAATCACTAACCCCGCCATCGGTAACCAACGCCCCGAATTCGCCGCGATGGATCTGGACGGTAAACTGCGCAACATCAAAGAGTGGGACGGTAAATTAATCCTGCTTAATTTCTGGGCGACCTGGTGCCCTCCCTGCAAAAAAGAGATTCCTGCTTTTATCGAATTACAAAAAGCATACGGTGATCAGGGCTTTCAAATTATTGGTGTCGCCATCGATAACGCGGAAGCCGTTGCTGAGTATGCTGAGCAAATAGATATGAATTATCCTTCTTTGTTGGCTGAAGCTGATGGCATAGGCTTAGGAAAACGCTTTGGTAATGGCATTGGTGTGCTTCCTTACACTGTAATCATCAATCGCGAAGGCGAAATTAGCGACACAATCAGGGGAGAACTCAGCAAGATAGAGACAGAAAATTTGTTGGATAAACACGGCATCAACCTTTAACTTGATCTATTTAACGAATTTCGCTACTAATTCGACGAAATAGTGGACATTTAGCTAATTTTTATGCACAATTATTAGCAAATAATAATATATGGTTTAAATCTAGCGAAATGTCCGACATTCTTGTTATAAACGGCCCCAATCTGAACCTGCTCGGCACCCGTGAACCAGAGCATTATGGCTCTGAAACTCTCGACAGCATCAACGAAAGATTGTCGGTAATTGCCAATAAAGAAAATCTCAGCATAGAGAGCGTACAAAGCAACGCTGAAGTTGAGCTGATTGAGCACGTCCATAGCGCAGCAAAAGAAAAGGTACGGTTTATCATCATCAACCCTGCCGCTTTCACTCACACCAGTATCGCTCTGCGTGATGCTTTGAGTGGCGTGAATATTCCATTTATTGAAATACATTTATCAAATGTTCACGCACGTGAAGCGTTTCGTGAACATTCCTATTTTTCTGATATTGCTGCTGGTGTTATCTCAGGCCTTGGTCCTCAAGGTTATGAACTGGCGTTACAAGCAGCCATATCCCAATTAAAGCAGAAACAACTACAACAGGGTTAACATCCCGAAAGGTTACTCTTATGGATATTCGTAAAGTAAAAAAATTAATCGAGCTACTGGAAGAATCCGGTATCGCAGAAATCGAAATTAATGAAGGTGAGGAGTCAGTGCGCATTTCACGCTATGGCAGCGGCGCAGCGATGGCTCCCCCAGTTCAATTTGCGCCAGCGCCCGCACCTGTAGCGGCTGCTCCAGTAGCAGCCGAACCTGAAAGCACAGCAGCACCTGCTATCAGCGGGCACACCGTTAACTCTCCGATGGTTGGAACTTTCTATACTGCATCGGCACCTGGTACGCCTGACTTTGTCAAAATAGGTGATAGCGTCAATCAAGGTGATACGGTTTGCATCATCGAAGCAATGAAAATTCTTAATCAGATTGAAGCAGATAAGTCAGGTATCGTTAAAGCCATACTTGTAGAAAATGGCCAACCTGTTGAGTTTGGCCAACCACTTATCGTTATCGAATAAGGCACTGTCACATGTTATCTAAAGTTGTTATCGCTAACAGAGGCGAAATCGCGCTACGCATACTGCGCGCCTGTCGTGAATTAGGCATTAAAACCGTTGCTGTGCA